>NZ_DATBQF010000032.1:0-80981 GCF_036560965.1 Methylosinus sp.
GTCGGGCAAGCGCTACGCCACCGAAATCGGCGGCCCGGTCATTCCGAAGTTCGTCGCCGGCGACATGCCCTGATCGAACCTCGAATAGAGGCTGAAACATTCGCCGGCCGGGCCTTGCGCCCGGCCGGTTTCTTTTTGCGATCACATCTCCGCGGCCTTGCGATTACGAGTCTTTCGCGTCGAGAGCCTGAACCGGACGATTATATCGTGATGCGATGAATGCGGCGTTTCGACGCAGGAGAAATTGTCGCGTCCGCGCCAAAAGACGCTTAGAGTTTCGGCATAGAGTCACACGCCGACGCGGTGTTCCGGGAGCGAGCGTCTCCGCAGAGTCGCCGACGAAATAGCGATTTCAAATCGGTTCCTTTTTGCACTAAGAAAATTGGGATAGGCGAGGGCGCGTTGATCTTCGCTCCTCGCAGCCCGAAACAAAAAAAGGCGACGCGCCGGCCGCGAGGCGCGCGTGGCCGGGAGGAAGGAAAGCGATGATCGTTCGGTCAGTGAAATCTTGTCTATTGGCGTTGGCGCTGCTCTTCGCGTCCTTTGCCGCTACTCCGGCGCGCGCCGGGGGCGACGGTCCGGAAGCGATGGTCATGGACAATATGTGCATGGTCATGTTCGGCTATGACATGATCCACATCACCGCCTATGAGGCGGAGGGCGCGCGCGATCAATATTGCGAGCATATTCCGATCGTCGGCCGGATCATCTTCACTTTCGACATCGCCAATCCGGATTTTCGTGATCTGCCGATCGAGCTGCGCATCATTCGCGATCCGCTCGTGCCGGTGTCGGCCAGCACAGATCTCGAGCCGCTCACGCTCATTCATCTGCCGCCCAAGCTCTACAGGACCGGCACGTTCAATTTCGAGCACAAATTCACCGAGAAGGGTCACTTCATCGGCTATGTTACGCTCACGCGTCCCAATGGCGAGAAAGAGACCAAGCAGTTCAAATTCATGGTTGGACAGACGCTGTGGTCCTATGTGCCGCAAGTTCTCGGCGCCGTGCTGATCGCGCTGATGGTCGGCGTTTATTGGCGCCATAGCCAATCGAAGCCGAAGGCCGTGGATTCGGCAGACGCGCTGAAGTCGTCTTGAAGAGACGGGGCCGACTGCCCAGATCATGATGCGAATAAACGAATAAAATGGGAGGAGCGACGATGAAGGTGAAGTTCGGAGCCAGCCTCGTGGCGGCGTTTCTATGCATGAGCGCGGGAGCGGCGTTGGCGCATTCCTTCCTGGTCGACGCGTCTCCGTCGGCCAAGGACCATGTCGCCGCCTCGCCCAAATTCGTGAAGCTGCGCTTCGGCGGCGGCGTGGAGGCCGCCTATTCGACGATCGCGATCCTCGATGCGGGCGGCAAGGTCGTCGTCGAAGGCGCGAAGGGCGCGCCCGACAAGCCGCGCGAGCTGACGGTCGACGCGCCCGAGCTCGCGGCGGGCAAATATGTCGTGAAATATCGTGTTCTCTCCTCGGACGGCCACATAGTCGAGGGGAAATACGAGTTCACGGTCGACGCTCACTAACTCTGGCTCACGAACATCCTTGAAAGCGGGCGGCGCCGATCGGCGGGGCGCTGCGCCGCGTTCGCGAGCGTAACGGAAGTCGAAATCAATGGAATTGGCGACGCTTCGCTTCGTGGAGAGCGTTCTGTCCGCTCTCGCCGTCGGTCTATTGCTGCTGCCCCGCCTCATAGAGGAGGACGGCGCGCGTTTCAAAAAGCCGATCGCAGCTGCTGCTGTCCTGCGCCTGCTGTTCGGCTTCGGCCTGATCGTGGCCTCGGCGCGCAACATCATCCCCGCCGAGCGTCCGCTCGACTGGCCGTCGCTGTCGCAGTTCATTTCCGGCACTGTGATCGGCAAGGCCTGGGTGGCGACGCAGATGCTCGCGGCTGTCTTCGCCGCGGCGACGCTCGTGCGGCTGCGCGTGAGCAATCTCTGGCTCGATCGCGCGACGCTCGGTCTCGGCCTCGCCGTGCTCGCGGTGGTCTCGGTCACCGGCCATGCGGTCGACGACAGTCTGCCGATCTACACGCAGCTGAGCTTCCCCTTCCACACTCTGGCGGGCCTCACCTGGATCGGCGGTCTGCTCGGCCTCGTCTATTGGATGCTCACCGGCCGCGGCAAGCCGCCGGAGGTCGCCTGGCGGCTCGCCGAGCGCTGGTCGCTCATCGCCAAAGCGGCCATGGTGATCGTGCTGATCAGCGGGCTCATCCTCGCCTGGGAGACGGTCGGCGGCTTCGGATTGATGCTGGCGACGCCCTATGGACGCCTGCTCACTGTCAAGTTGGCGCTGCTCTGCTCGGCCCTGCTGCTCGCCCTCTCGCTGGCGCGCTATCTGACGCTCTCCAGCTCCAAGAAGGATTTCGATTTTGCCTGGTATAGCAAGATCGGCGGGGTAGAAGGAGCTTGCGCGCTCGGACTTTTATTCATCGCCGGCTGGATCGCCACCATCACGCCCGCGGCGCATGAGACCAATGTCTATTGGCCGCTGCCTTTCCGCGTCACTTACGCCGGCACATGGGGCCTCAAGGTCATTCCCTGGATCGACCCCACATGGCAATGGGGCGTCGGCGGAGCGGTTCTGGCGGCCATCGCCGCTTTGGCCTGGTTCGCGCCCGCGCTAGTCGCCGCGGCAGGCCTCACGCCGCCGCCGCAACTGGGCCAATGGCGGAAATATGCGACGTCCGCTCTGGCGCTGGCGGCGGTCGTCAGCGGCACGGTCTCGTTGTCGGTGCAGTCCTATCCCGAGACCTACACCGATCCGCCCATCGCTTATACGGCGGCCTCGGTGAAGCGCGGCTATGAGACCTTCCAGGCCAATTGCACCGGCTGTCACGGCGTGACCGGCGAGGGCAACGGGCCCATGTCCAAGGATCTCAAGGTCCCGCCGGCCGATCTCACCGCGCCGCATGTCGCGACGCATACGCTGGGCGATATTTTCCATTGGCTGACCTATGGCGGGCAGAGCGGCGTCATGCCGCCCTTCGGCGATGCGATCAGCGAGGACGAGCGCTGGGACATCATCAATTTCCTCACAGTCCTGTCGAACTCGAACCAGTCGCGCTTCCTGAGCCCGAAAGGCGTGATCCCTTGGCTGGTCGCGCCCAATTTCGCGCTCGACGATCCCAAGGCGGAGACCGACGACATCGAGAAGCTGCGCGGCGTGCCGACTCTCGTCTCCTTCGCGCGCTGCAAGCCGGAGGACGCCGATTTCGCCGTTCGCGTCGCGAGCCTGAACGCCGCCGCCGAGGCGGTGAAGGCGATGGGCGCGCATCACGTCACCGATTATTTCGGCGAATGTCCCGCCGATCCGGACGCTCTGACGCCGAGTCACAAGGAGGCCACGGAGCTCACCTATTCTCTCATCAACCATTATCTCGACGAGCCTGTGATCAATGAGATTCCAGAAGGTCATTTCCTCATCGATCGCTCTGGCTATGTCCGAGCTCGCTTCCGCCACTTCGGGACGGATGACGGCAATCTCTCGCTGCTGAAGGCGCAGATCGCGCTGACCGCGAAAGAGCCGATCGTCTATGTCTCGCCGCATCAGCACTGAGCGGCGGGAAACGGAGTGGCGCGCAATTCGTCGCATGGTCGCGATGCGGCGGAACGAGGCTCGAGGAGCCTCGCTGACAATCGAGCGACGAATGCAACGGACCGACGGGCTACGTCGGGCAAGTAAGGGAGAACGCACATGATGATCAAGCGGCGTGATCTGTTGGCGGCGGGCGGCGCTCTATTGGGCGGCGCGGCGTTCGGCGCGTTGACTCCGATGCGCTCGGCGCAGGCTCACGAATATGAACTCGGCAAGCTGACGATCGAGCATCCCTGGGTGCGCGCGCCCAAGGACGGCGAGACCACGGCCTATTTCTACGCCTTCATCCACAATAAGGGCGGGGCCGACAAACTGATCGCGATCAAATCCCCGAACGTCGGCAAGGTCACCTTGCATGCCGACGCCAAGCACACCATCGCCGACGGCGGCATCGCCATCGCCGCCAATAAGACGACGACGCTCTCGCCCGAGGGACCGCATGCCGTTCTGGCCGAGGTCAAGAAGATCAATCCCGTCGGCTGGGGAATGGAGCTCGTTCTCGTGTTCGAGAAAGCGGGCGAAGTGACCGTCGACGCGGCCGTCGATGCGCCCGACGCCAAGCATGCGCATGACGCCGAGGCGATGCAGCGCTGGGAGAAGGCTCATCCGGAGGGTGGCGTGACCTCTCCGGTGGGCGCCGAAGAGCATCATGACCACGACCATCACGACCACGACCACAAGGACGACCACAAGCCCATGGATATGAAGTGAGCTTGGATCTGACGCGATCTCTGGATCTGACGTGATCTCGAACGCCTGACGACGAATCCGACGCGCGGTTCGGCTCCGGCCGGGCCGCGCTTCTTTATGATTCGATCGATCGCGCCGTCAGTCGGTCGCGCCCATGGTGACGAGGCGGCCGGAGAAGTCGCCCGCATCGGAGGAGATGGCGGGCGTCGGCGGCGAAGTGCGCGGCGCGTTGAGCGGCAGCGCGAATCCAAGGATGAAGGCCGCGAGCGCCATTGCGGCGACGAGGAAAAGAGAAACCCTGAACTGACGTCGCGCCGACTCCGGATCGAAGCTGCGCGTAAAAGCCGGCTCCATGCGATCTTCGAACTTGTCCACCAACGACATGACGCACCCTCTCCCGAGACGCTCTCCCCCAGAACGTCCGACGCGTCGCGATCGATCCTGCGAAGGATCGTCTCGCTCGACGAAGAATAAACGGCGGCGCGGCCCGAAAAGTTTCATCTCTCGAGCAGTCGCCGCCGAATTTTTTCGCGAGGTGAATTCTTTATGGTCTTTCAGGGCGCTGATCGTAGCGGCGCAGCGGCGTCCGCATGGCGAAAATATGCGTCGCGCGCATTTGAGAGAATTATCGCGAACAATGCCGCGATCGTGACCGCGCCAAGGGGAAGCGACAGCGCCGTCGCTATGGGCCGCGCCGCGAGTGGAATGACGAAAGCCGCGGCCAGAGCGCTTTTCATATAGGGCCGAAAGCCGCGCTCCAGCCCTTGCGAGACGAGCAGAGCGAAGGCAGGCGCGAGCGCCGTCATATCGTAGTCGAGACAATAGGGCGTGGTGAGGAATGTCGCGACGATCGCGCCGGCGGCTTTGGTCCGGAAATCGGCGGGGCCGCGCCATAGCCAGACGAGGCCGGCGACGGTCGCCGTCGTGACCAGCATTTGCGCCGCATAAGCTGTCGCTATGCCCGCGCCGAGCAGGCGCATGGCGGCGAAGACGCTCTGGATTTTCGGAAATCCCGCGGCGCCGCGCTCGACGACGAGATCGCGGGTGACGTCGAGGCTCTGCAGAAAGGCGATCCAGCTCTCCGGGCCGAAGGCGAAGATGCTGGCGAGCGTCATGACGAGGAGCGAAGCCGCGGCCGCGACGAGCGCGCGCCAATGGCCGCCGGCGATGAGCGCGACCGGCAGCGCGAGAGCGAATTGCGGCTTATAGGCCAGCAGCGCGAAGCAGACGCCCGCGAGCGCAGGCCGCCGCCGCAGGGCGAGAAAGCCGAAGCCGAGCAGAGCGGCGGTCAAAAATCCATTCTGCCCATGGCCGAGATTGACGAGCGCCGCCGGAAAAGCCAGCGCCATCAGCGCGACGCGCCAGGGCGGAGCAACGCTTCCGCGCATGAGCGCGAGGACGGCGGCGAGATAGAGCGCGAGCGTCGCCGTCTGCCAGACGGCGAGCGCCTCGAGATAGGGCAGATGCGCGAGCGCCGCCGCAGGCGCGAGAAAGAAGGGCGGATAATGCCAGCCGTAGACGTCGCTGTCGGCGCCGAATTCGGCGCGCTGCTGCGTGATATGGCGCTCGAGATCGAAAGGCGCTTCCGGATGGCCGCGCAAGGTCTCGAGGCCCGCCACCCACACTTGGCTGAAATCCGTGCCCAGCGGATGGCCATTGGCGTCGAAGCGGCCGGTCGCCGTCATCAGCACGGCCGCGACGCAGGCGACCGCCAGCAGCAGCAGCATCGCCGGATAGACGCGCAAGCGCTCCTCGTCCAGCCAATCGCCGCTGCGCAGCTTCTCCCACATCGTCCCGCGCCTCTCCACTTCCGCGCTGCTCCTCGGGCTTCGGCGAGGCCGAGCGCAGGAAGTCTAGGGGCGAGAGGTTAATCGCTTCGTTTCGACGCGGGGGAGGGAGCGATTTTCGATTGCCCCACACGCCCGCGGCGTCTATCTTCGAGAGACGATTGTGCAGCGCACACATCCTCCAGAGGAGCTCTCCAAATGGCCTTTATCGCCGACGCTTTGTCACGTGTGAAACCCTCTGCCACGATCGCCGTGACGCAGAAGGCGCGTGACCTCAAAGCGCAGGGCAGGGAGGTCATCTCGCTCTCGGTGGGCGAGCCGGACTTCGACACGCCCACGCACATCTGCGACGCCGCCGTCGAGGCGATCCGCCGCGGCGAGACGCGCTATCCGCCTGTGCTCGGCATTCCGCAGCTGCGCGAGGCCGTGGCCAAGAAGTTCAAGCGCGAGAACGGCCTCGACTACAAGGCCACGGACGTCATCGTCGCCAGCGGCGGCAAGCACATTCTCTTCAACGCCTTTCTGGCGACGATCAATCCCGGCGACGAGGTGATCGTTCCGGCGCCCTATTGGGTGAGCTATCCCGAGATGGTCGCCATCTGCGGCGGAACCAATGTCTTCGTCGACACGACGATGGAGCATGGCTTCAAGCTGCAGGCGGAGGATTTGGAGCGCGCCATCACGCCGCGCACCAAATGGCTGGTGCTGAACTCGCCGTCCAACCCGTCCGGCGCCGCCTATACGCATGACGAGCTGAAACAGGTCGCCGAGGTGCTGCTGCGCCATCCGCAGGTGCATATTCTCACCGACGACATCTACGAGCATCTCGTCTATGGCGATTTCAAATTCGCCACCATCGCGCAGGTCGAGCCCGGCCTCTTCGACCGCACGCTGACGATGAACGGTGTCTCCAAGGCCTATGCGATGACCGGCTGGCGCATCGGCTTCGCCGCCGGCCCGGCCGCGCTCATCAAGGCGATGGACATGCTGCAGGGCCAGCAGACCTCGGGCGCCTGCTCCATCGCGCAATGGGCGGCGGTCGCGGCGCTGGAAGGGCCGCAGGATCATCTCGCCGTGTTCCGCAAGGCGTTTCAGGAGCGGCGCGATCTCGTCGTCTCCATGCTCGGCCAGGCCAAATATCTGCAATGCCCGTCGCCCGAAGGCGCGTTTTACGTCTTCCCCTCCTGCAAGGAGGCGATCGGCCGCAAGACGCCGGAGGGCAAGGTGATCGAGAGCGACGTGGATTTCGTCACCGCGCTGCTCGAGGCGGAAGGCGTCGCCGTGGTGCAGGGCTCGGCCTTCGGCACGGGGCCGAATTTCCGCGTTTCCTACGCCGCCTCCAATGCGACGCTCGAGGATGCCTGCTCGAAGATACAGAGGTTTTGCGCGAGCTTGGTCTGACGAGAAAGTCTCGCCTCGGCGTTTCGGGAGAATGTCGGCGTGCGCGATATCGAGAACGAGGTTCTCGCCGTCCTCCGAACACTGACGCCTTCCGGCGCCGAGATCGAGCGATCAAGCCGGATCATCGAGGATCTCGCATTGCTCTCGGACGATGCTACGGCGATGGCCCTCGACCTCGAAAGAAGGTTGAAGATTCGGGCGCCGCGAACAGAGTGGGCGAGGGTCGCCACAGTGGCGGACGTTATCGAGCTGCTGCGCAGAAATATCGAGCGATAGATCGAACAAAAGGCGCCCCTCGCAACAAAGCGCGAACCGCGCTATTTAAGGTCGGGAAAGGGAGCGCACCGTTGGGCATTGCATTCGACACGTTGAAATTCGTCGAAAAGCTCGAGGCGGGCGGCTTCACGCATGAGCAGGCAAAAGCAGCGGCCGAGGCCTTTGCCGAGGCGACGAGCCAGGAGCTTGCTACAAAAGCGGATTTGCGCGAGCTCGAACTGCGGATGACCGTCAAGCTCGGAGGTTTGACGGTAGTCGCGACCGGCATTCTTCTCGCGGCAATTCGATATTTACCTGCAAATCATTGATTTGGACGTTCGGCAGCGCGAGCGACGACGCTTATAGGAAAATTTGACGGCGGCGACGCATCGCGCCGCCGCCGTATGAAAGCGTCTTACTTCGTCGCCGCCTCGTAGAGCTCCTCGACATAGTCCCAGTTCACGAGATGCTCGAGGAAGGCCTTGAGGAAGTCGGCGCGGCGGTTGCGGTAGTCGATGTAATAGGCGTGCTCCCACACATCGGCGACCAGCAGCGGCTTGGCGCCGAACACCAGCGGGTTCTCGGCGTTCGGCGTCTTGCGCACGGCGAGCTTGCCGTCCTTGATCTCGAGCCACACCCAGCCCGAGCCGAACTGGCCGAGACCCTGGGTCTGAAACTCTTCCTTGAACTTGTCGACCGAGCCGAAGGACTCGACGATCGCCTTCTCGACCTTGCCGGGGATGGCGCCGCCGCCATTGGGCTTCAGCCACTTCCAATATTCGGAGTGGTTGTAGATCTGAGCCACATTGTTGAAAATCGGCACGTTCTTGCCGTAGGAGGCGACAATGACCTCCTCGATCGGCTTGTCCTCGAACTCGGTGCCTTTGATCAGATTATTGGCGTTGGTGACATAGGTCGCATGATGCTTGTCATGATGATACTCGAAGGATTCCTTCGACAAATAGGGCTGCAACGCATCATAGGCGTAGGGGAGTTCGGGGAGGGTGAAGCTCATAATCCATGCTCCTGACTGGGGTTCGCGAGCGCAGCATGCTCCGCTCGCCTCTACCTAGAACCCGGCAGGGCTCCAAGCAACTTCGCACGGCCGCAGTCTAACAAGTTTCATGCAAAGCTCGGACGACAAGCCCGCTCGCGCGCGAAAAACCCGCCCGAACAGATCGGGCGGGCTCGGAGATTTCTCTCATTCGGCCTGATGGAAGGCGCCGTCGGGGGCGTGCTCCGCCGGGGGACGCCGCCAGGCGATGAGCCAGAGGCCGCCGCTCAGCGCGAGGAAGCCGATCCCGTAGAGGATATATTCGATCGTGTTCCAAAGGCTGAAGACGCCCACGCGGAACGGAAAGCGCGAGCTCCATTCCTGGCCGTCGCGATCGGCGACGGTGATGATGGCGACATAATTCCCCGCTTCCTTGAAGTCGTGCTCGAAGGTCATGGTGGCGTTGCGATGGATTTTCGGCGGCGCATAGAATTCTGTCGCGGCGCCGATATCGGCCTTTTCCTTCTCCTCGCCGGCATCCTTGACGATGCGCACGCCGATGGCGATATCGCGCAAATCCACGGCCGGGCTCGCGGGAGCCTGATTCTGGGCCATGTTCTGGGCCATGTAGGAATCGGGGAGGCGACCCAATTCCAATGCGGTGAGCGCGATCACCGTCGGCCCCGTCCGGGCGATGTCGTCGCAAAACTCCTCCGGCTCGCCTTTGCGCTGATAGCCGATGAAATGCACTTTGACGGGTCCGACCGTCACGACGCATTCGTCCTGCTCCAGCTTTACGCCGCCATGCGCGAAAGCAGAACCTGCAGTCGCCAAGGCGAAGAGAAAGGTGAGTGTAAATAAACTACGCCTCTTCGAGCGCGTATCCATGGTTTCGACTCCCCTCACATGGGCGGATCGTTGCCGGGTTGCGTATCAGAGACAGTCGTCTCTACTTTTCATGTCTGTATTGGCGCCGCCGAATTCCATGTGGCGTTACGACGCATATATGTTGTTTTCTAGGGGATTGAATATTATGTGGAAGCGCCGTTGCGGCGGCGGGTCCAGACGCGACCACAATCGCGCCGGAATTCTCGCGCCGAATGCGCGTCGAAAACCGTTGCAGCGGCGCGCGGGCGGGCGGCGTGGTAACAGATGCCGGCGACGCGATTCCGTCGCGCGACAGCCGTGCGAGAGCGAGGAGGCGGAACATGCGGGGCGTCTGGTATTTTCGTCTGACGCGTTGGGGCGTCTTCGGGCTCGGCGCGACACTCGCGGCTTGGGGCCTCGCCGCCATGTTCGAGGGCTGGGATAAAATCCAGATCGAGCGTGGCTGGAGCCTGTTCATCTCCGGCGCCGTGGCGTTGTCCGGCGGCGTGGTGACGCTGGCGATCGCCGCGGCTCTGTCACGTCTCGACCATGCGCTGCTCGCGCTCGCTCCGCGCGTCGCCGCGCCGGCAAATCCCGCTCTTGCGCCTGCGCCGACTCCCGCGCCGATGGCCCCGCCGACCGCCATGGCCCCGCCGCCGGGGTTCGAGGCCTATGCGCCGAAGCGCTACGTCGAGGAGGAGCCGGTCGAGGTCGACCGCTACGAGAATGGCGGCGCGCTCTATGTGATGTACTCGAACGGCTCCGTCGAAATTCGCGGCGATGGGCGCGTGCGCCGCTTCGCCTCGCTCTCTGAGCTCAGGGCGCAAGTCGGCGCTTGAATGATCGGCGCTCGAAGGATCGGCGCTAGAATAGGGTCGGCGCCCGTCAGATCGCGAGAGAAATCGTCACCGGCACGTGATCGGACGGCCGCGTCCAATTGCGCGCCTCGCGCAGCACGGAGGTCTGCTGGAGCGTTTCGGAGAGCGCTTCGCTCGCCCATATGTGATCGAGCCGGCGGCCGCGGTCGGAGGCCTCCCAATCGGAGGCGCGATAGCTCCACCACGTATAGAGCTTTTCCTCTTTCGGCACGAAGCGGCGCATGGTGTCGATCCAGCGTCCGGCCGAGACCACGCGGCCGAATTTCTCCACCTCGACCGGCGTGTGGCTCACCACTTTGAGAAGCGCCTTGTGGCTCCACACATCGTGCTCCAGCGGCGCGATGTTGAGGTCGCCGACGAGCAGCACGCGACCATCGGTGATGCGGTCGCGCACGATCCACTCGGCCATCTCGTCGAGAAAATCGAGCTTATGCGCGAATTTCGGATTGATGTCGCGGTCGGGCTCGTCGCCGCCGGCGGGCACGTAGAAATTATGCACCTTGAGCGGCGTCCCGCCATTGGCGAAGACGACCGACACATGGCGCGCGTCGCCCTTCTCGCAGAAGTCGCGCGTCTCCAGCAGCTCGAGCGGATGTTTCGAGACGATGGCGACGCCGTGATAGCCCTTCTGGCCATTGATGGCGAAATGCTCATAGCCGAGCGCGCGAAAATCCGAATAGGGGAATTCGGCGTTGCGGCACTTCGTCTCCTGCAGGCAGAGGATGTCGGGCGCGTGCTCCTTCAGGAGCTGCGCGACGATCGGCATGCGCAGTCGCACGGAATTGATGTTCCAGGTGGTGATCTTCATCCGCTTGTCGTCTTTTCGAGAGGAGATGACTTTGTCGAGAGGAGACAATTTTCGTCGAGAGGAGACAGTTTTCGCGTCGCCGCAAGGGGGGCCGTCAGCCGCCGCCGCGATCGCCGAACAAGAACGGCGCCACATCGGCGACGCCTGGCGGCTTTTCTGCGCTAAACGGCATGGGCCGGCACACCGCCATGGCCGAAATGCCGACGCGCGCCGTCAGCAGACCGTTGAGCACGCCCTCGCCGAGCCGCGCGGAGAGCTTCGCCGCAATGCCGTGCCCGACCACTTGCTGCAACAGCGAATCGCCGATGGCGAGGCCGCCGGTGATCGCGAGATGCGCGCCGACCGAGCGCGCGAGCTTGAAGAAGCCGAGCATTCCCGGCCGTCCGCCATATATTTCGGCGATGCGGCGCATCAGCCTTATCGCCTGGGCGGCGACGAACAGCACGTCCAGCAGCGCGCGCGGGCTCACAGTGGTGACGATGGACACGCGCTTGGAGGCGTCGGCGATCTCGCGGCGCGCCAGCGCGTCCAGCGGATGGGCGAGATGACGCTCGGCGAGATCGACGAGATCGCGCCCGTCGATGATCTGCTGCGAGAATTCGAGCACCAGAGCGCGCGCGCGGCCGGTCTCCGGGCGGTCCTCATAGAGCTTGCACAGCTCTTTCACATGCTCGCGCGCGGATTTTATGTCGTCGCCGAGGCGCGCTTCGGCGAGCGCTATATGCAGCTTGGCGATGCGATTCTGTCGCGCGATCGCGGCGATTTCCTTGGCGAGCATCGCCAGAGCCGCGACCAGCGCCGCGCCGGCGAGAACGAGGCCGACCGTTCCGAGCAGCGCCGAATGGGCGAAGAGGTCCTCGACGAGATTGGTGAGCCAGAGGCCGCCGGCGAGCGACAGCAGTCCCATCGCCGCCGAGACGAACAGCCCGCCCCAGGAGACCAGCACGCTGCGCAAGACGCCGCGCTTCTGCGCGGCCTCGATCGCCTTCTCCTCCTCGATGAAATCGCGCGGCGGCGCCTCCAGCTCGAAGACGTCGATCTGCGCCTCGAAGACGCTCGCCGCCGGGCGATCCGCTTCCTGAGGCCTCGCGCTCTTGGGCGGGACGATCTGCTCGCCGTCGAGTCGGAAGGCGCGCGGGCGCGGTCTGCGTTCTGGTTCCGTCATCTCTGTCGCTTTGATAGCGCTTTCGCCCCGCAGCTTTCTAGCGCATGGGGAACGGCGCCGCTCGGGAAAATTGCCGATCGCGCCGAGCTCTCGACAGAAATCGTCCGGGCGGGGCGATCTCCCCGCCCAGAGCGAGGCCGGCTCAGGCCGGAGCCCAGGCCTGCCGCGACGCGAGCGCCTCATTCTGCTCGAGGGCGCGCAGCCGCGCCGGACGGTTCTCGAGGCCCGCCCAATAGGCTTCGAATTCCGGCCGCTTCTCCAATGCGCCGAAGCGCAAGCCGAAGCCGATCATCGAGCCGACATAGACATCGGCCGCGCTGAAGGCGTCGCCGGCGATATAGCGCCGGCCCGCCACCGCCGCCGCCAGCGTGTCCACGACCGCGGCGTAGCAGCCGTAGCCGAAGCGGCGCTGCATATCCGCCGCCGGGTCCCAGCCGACCGAATGATTGCTCATCGCCGGCTCGACGCAGCCCGCGGCGAAGAACAGCCAGCGATAATAGGCGCCGCGCTCGGCCGGCGGCGGCGCGAGGCCGGCCTGCGGAAAGGCGTCGGCGAGATAGGCGCAGATCGCGGCCGATTCGGTCACGATGGCGTCGCCGTGGCGGATCGCCGGCACTTTGCCCATCGGATTGATCGCCAGAAATTCCGGCGCCTTGATCGTCGTTCCATAGTCCTCGACCGCGATCGAATAGGGCGCGCCGATCTCCTCGAGCAGCCAATGGACGATCATGCCGCGCGATTGCGGATTGGTGTAGAGAATCAGCTCATCGGACATGGAGTCTCCCTTGGTCTGTCCCGAGATGGAGCGTCCATAGACCGGGGCGCTGTCAGATTCTGTCAGCATGGAGCGGCGCCAGTCCTTTTGCAGCGCATGGCGTCGGCGTGGCGGGCGCTCGTCGAGCATCTCCGCGGCCTCGATCCGGTCGGCGCGGAAATGGCGGAAGTCTCCTCTCAGCTCGCACCAGGCCACCAGCACGCGGGCGGATTCGAAAAAGCCGAGCGCCACCGGCCAGACGATGCGCCGCGTGCGCGCGCCTTTTCCGTCGCTGTAGGAGATCGTGAGCTTGCGCTCCTCGCGCAGCGCGCGGCGCAGCAGCGTCAGCTCGCCAGCCTGGGCCGTGCGCCATCCCGCGCCGACGATCAACGCGTCGTCCTGCGGACGGGTCCGCAGTCGCTGCGGGAGCACCGCGGCGATTTTCGCCATGGCGCTGCGCGCCGCGTGGGAAAGTCCGTCGTCGGTGCGCCGCGCGACCCAATTGGCGCCGAGCTCCAACGCCTCGAGCTCCTCTTCGGAGAACATCAGCGGCGGCAGCAGAAAGCCCGGCCGCAGCACATAGCCGACGCCCGGCTCGCCTTCGATTTCCGCGCCCATGGCCTGCAGCGCGGCAATGTCGCGATAGAGCGTGCGCAAGGAGACGCCGGCCTCGCGCGCGAGCTCGGCGCCGCTGACGGGGCGTCGGCGGCCACGCAGGATCTGCAGCAGTTCGAAGAGGCGGCCGGCGCGAGACATGGGCGCCAAATTAGCACGGGACGCGCCGAGACGGAGCGCCGCGCTATTCCGCGAGCTATTCCGTCAGAGGATTGGGCGGCTTGGGGGGATAGGGCAGCTTGAGCTGCGTCGCGAGAAGCGCGGCGAGCTGCGATTGGCGGCCGACGCCGGTCTTGGCGAAAACCCCTTTGAGCTGGCAGCGCACGGTCGCCGGCGTGGTGCCGTGTCGTTCGGCGATCTGATCCGGCGACAGGCCCTCGACGATGCCGCTGGCGACGCTCGCTTCGGCGGCGGTGAGATCGAAGAGGCCGCGGATCAGCGCGGGGTCCGGCGCGCGGCGCGCGGCGACCGGCGTGACGACGAGCAAGGCGCATCCGCCGTCGAAGAGATCGCGCGCCTCGCCCGTCAGCGGAACGAGATGGACGACGACCGTGTCGTCGTCGCGGCCGCGGGCGGGAAAGGAGCGCGTTGTCGCGGCGGCGGGATCGGACACATCGGCGAGAGCGCGTCGCAGCAACGCATTGGCGGCGGAATCGGCGAGCGCGATGCGATCGTCGGGCAACCATTTGACGTGCCGCGTCAGCGTCTCGATGAGCGCATTCGCGGCCAACGCTCTGCCGCGCGGGTCGAGCGCGACGGCGGGAAGCCCGATCTGCGCGAGCGCCTCGGTGGCGGCGCGCAGGCGCTCGAGACGCCATCTCGCCGCCAGAAAGCCGGCGCGCGCGAGATGCGGGCGATACGCGTCGAGGCGCGCGATGTCGGCGGGCTCGAAGGCGGCTTGCCCGATGCGGCGCGTCAGATGGATCACCACGAAATCGTCGGTCGGCATCTGGATGGCCGCGGCGGCGGCGTGGAGCATTCCGGCGGGTGTTCCCCAATGGGTCATCACCGGATCGGCGAGCCATTCCTCCGGCGTGAAAACGTCATAGGCGTCGACGAAGCCCGCCCGGTCGGCGGCGATGAGGCGGACGGTCGCCGCGCTCCTCGCGACGGCCGGCGATCGGAGATAATCGTCGACTCCGGACATGGCGGCGGAATATCGCCAGCCGATCCAAGCGTCGCTGCGTCGCGTGAGAATGACGCCGCCGGCCGCGTTCACCGAGGCGGCCAGCTCGTGCAGCGCTTGCGGCCACAGATCGGAGTCGGTGGCTGCGCGATAGATTTGATCGACGAGCGTTTCGAATTCGGCCATGGTCGGCTCGAAAATTATGTTTCAAAATGAGACTAGAAGCTTTGAATTAGAGTAGTAAGCATGTTTCGAGCCAATTCGAGCGTTGCGGCCGGCGCGACCGCGTCTTCCTCTCGTCTCCGGCTTCGTCTTGCGGGGAGCGGCGGGCTCGACTAGTTTGCGCTCCGCGTACGGCGAAAGGCGCCGGCCGCGCGGCGCGGATTTCAGTTCCTTGGCGGCTTTTCCTTTTCCCGAGCTCGGCGCGCTGGCGGTCGGCTATCTCCTCGGCGCGATTCCCTTCGGCCTGCTGCTGACGCGGCTCGCCGGGACGACCGACATTCGCTCGATCGGCTCCGGCAATATCGGCGCGACCAATGTGCTGCGCACCGGGCGCAAGGATCTCGCCGCGGCGACCCTGCTGCTCGACGCGCTCAAGGGCGCGGCCGCGGCATTCGTCGGCGCGCAGATCGCGCCCGATGGCGCCGTGATCGCCGCGGCGGCGGCCTTCATCGGCCATATCGCGCCTGTCTGGCTGCGCTTTCGCGGCGGCAAGGGAGTCGCGACCTTTCTCGGCGCGCTGTTCGGGCTGAGCTGGCCGGCGGGCCTCGCCTTCGCCGCCGTTTGGCTGTCGGTGGCCGCGCTGTTCCGCTACTCCTCGCTCTCGGCGCTGGCGGCGAGCCTCGCTGCGCCGCTGGTCCTCGCGGCGAGCGGCCATGGAGGGGAGGCGATCGTCTTCGCGGCCATGGCGGCGCTCTTGTGGTGGAAGCATCGCGACAATATCCGTCGCCTGCTCGCCGGGACCGAGAGCCGGATCGGACAGAAGGGATGAGCGAGCCGTCCTCCGCGAGCCGATTGACGGAGGAGCAGCTCTTTCATTGGCTACGGCTGATACGCTCGGAGAATGTCGGGCCGCGCACCTTTCGCCAGCTCGTCAATAAATTCGGCGGCGCGCAGGCCGCGCTGGAGGCGCTTCCCGATCTTCTCGCGCGCTCCGCCCATGGACGGATGATCCGCATCGCCGAGCCGGACGACGTGCGCGCCGAGATGGCGCGCGCCGCAAAGCTCGGCGTTCGCTTCGTTGCGCTCGGCGATGCGGATTATCCGCCGCCGCTGCGCGCGATCGACGCGCCGCCGCCGCTGCTGGCGCTTCGCGGCTCGGCGGAGATATTGTCGCGGCCCTGCGTCGCCATCGTCGGCTCGCGCAACGCCTCGGCCGCCGGGCTCACTTTCGCCGAGCGGCTGGCGCAGGGGCTGGCGCGGGAGAATTACGTCATCGTCTCGGGCCTCGCGCGCGGCGTCGATCTCGCCGCTCATCGCGCCAGCCTCGCCGCGGGAACCATCGCGATTCTCGCCGGCGGCCATGCGCGGCCCTATCCGTCCGAGCATCTTCCGCTCATCGAGGAGATCGTCGCGCGGGGCGGCGCGGTGGTGACGGAAATGCCGCTCGAATGGGAGCCGCGCGGCCGCGATTTTCCACGCCGCAACCGCATCGTGTCGGGGCTGTCGCGCGGCGTCGTCGTCGTGGAGGCGGCGCGTCGCTCCGGCTCTCTCATCACCGCGCGCTTCGCCATCGAGCAGGGCCGCGAGGTCTTCGCCGTTCCCGGCTCGCCGCTCGATCCGCGCGCCGAAGGGACCAATGATCTCCTGCGCCAGGGCGCGACGCTCTGCGCCGGGCCGGACGACGTCACGCGCGCGCTCGCCGCCAGCGCCGGCCGACAAGGCGATCTCTTCGGCGAAGGGGATGGCCCGCGCGCCGAGGAGCCGTTCTGGGAAGAAATGGAGGATTTATTCTCTTTGCAGGAGCGGACGACGAGCTTCGCGCATGAGCGCGCCGCGCCCGTGACGCCGGAGCCCGCCAGCGCGCCGCGCGTCGCGCTCACGGAACAGCGGGAGGCCGTCGATCCGATCGCGCGGATCATGGCGCTGCTCGGCCCCGCGCCTGTCGCCGTCGATGATCTCGTGCGCGCTGCGGGACTGCCCGCGCGCGAGGTCAACGCCGCGCTGCTGGAGCTCGATCTCGCCGGGCGCATCGCTAGGCATGGATCGAATCTCGTCTCTCTGGCTTTGAGCGAATCCTAGCGCTTTCCGATCGAACGGGACCGTTCGATCGATCATAATTCGCTCCATGGAAAGCGCTCTCGCGCTATGCGCGCCCGCGCGCTTCGGCGACGTCGGAGGCGGAAAGCTCGCGCGCTTTCGCCTCCGCCTCGACACGCGCCAGATTGAGGAAATAGGCGAGCATCGTGAGCTCTGACCGCTCCGCCATCGTCGCCAGCTCTCCCGCCATATCGGCGATATAATCGGCGAGAGACGCCGTCGCCGCGTCTGTCTCTGTGTGGAGGGCGTCTCGGCTGTCGGACATCTTTTCCTCGCGTCGGCGACGGGTGCGCCGGCAATTCAAATTTTCAACCTATAGTCGTAAAATGCCTCTCGGCCTTTGACTTGTCAACGCGCTCGGAAGCCGTTTTCGCGTCGCTCGCCGCCATGAGCCCAAGCTCTTTCGCATAATGCCGTCGGCTGGCGGCTCGCGCCGAAATTTCACGCGATACAACTCAAAGTTTTCCTATTCCGAACGCTCCTGCGGGGCCGGGAGCGTTAACGGAGGGTTTTTTTGACCCTCGATGGTCTGGACGGACGGTAAGCGCGCCTTAGTTCCCCTTCACCTGGGCCGCGCTTCTCACATCGGAGCGACGGCGGAATTGGGAATTTTTCTCGAGGCGCGACTTGAGCGACGGATGCGTTGGGGGACTGATATATGCGTTGGCTTCCCTTCATCGAACAGGCCTTCTTCGACATGGCCTTCTTCGACATGGCCTTCTCCGACCAGGCTCCTCCCTGCGCAGCCGGTTGGCGGCGCCGTCGCGACTGCCGTCACACGATGATCGTCCGCGCCGGCGCCAGCCGACGCGCAGCCGGCGCGCGGATCGCGCCGTGACGAAAAGTTCCGGCCGCCTGGTTCGGGCGGCGGGAAAGGGGGGCGAAAGCCACGAGGAGGCTTGGGTCATGAGCAAGGTTGTGAAGTTGTCTCTACTGGGCGCCGCGAGCGCCGTGATCGGCTTCGCCGCGCCCATCGGCGGCGGCGCCGCTTTGGCCGGACCGGTCGGCATGGCGAATGTCGCTTCCGTGTCGCTTCCGGCGTCGACGGACGAGGTTCATTTCCGTCGCCATCGTGAAGGCCGTTCGGCCCATTACTGCCCGCCGCGTCGCATCGAGCACCGCACGGTCTATGTGCGTCGCATCATCGAGCGCCGCACCGCCTATTATCCCATGTATGAGCGTCGCACCGCCTATGTCGCGGCTCCGGTTGCGACGGCTGTGGCCGTGCCGGTCGTCGCGGCGACCTACGCCTATCCCTCCTATGGATACGGCTACGGCGGCCCCGGCATCATCGGCGCGGGCGCCGGCCTTCTCGGCGGCGCGCTGAACATCGGCTTCGGCGGCGGCTGGGGCGGCGGCGGCTGGGGCGGCGGCTGGGGTGGCGGCTGGGGTCGTCGCGGCTGGTGGTGAGCCGGTCGTTCTAGCCTCCCGTAGCGAGGCGCCCCAGCCTGTCTAGGGCGCCTTGCAGAATATAGGCCGCGGCCATGCGATCCACGACCTCGGCCCTCTTGGCGCGCGAAACGTCCTGCGCCAGCAGCTCTCTGGTGACGGCGGCCGTCGAAAGCCGTTCGTCCCAGAAGGCGTAGGGCGTTCGTCGCGTCGCGTCGAAATTGCGCATGAAGGCCCGCGTCGCTTGCGCTCGCGGGCCTTCGGAGCCGTCCATGTTGAATGGCAGGCCGACGATCAGCGCGCCAATGTCGAATTGCGCGAGCAGCGTCGCCAGCCGTTCGGCGTCCTTGGTGAATTTCACGCGGCGGATCGTCTCGAGCGGCGTCGCGAGGCTCCGCTCGATGTCCGACAGCGCCAGGCCGATTGTTTTCGTGCCGATGTCGAGCCCTATCAGCCGGCGCTTCTGCGGCAGCAGCGCGGCGAGCTCTTCGAGCGTCTTTTGTCCGGCGGTCATCGCATCCGCCTAGCACGGCCCCGGGTCGTCTGGAAATCCGTCTTCTGGAATCCGTCTTCGGGAAATCCGCCTCGGGACGTCCGGCGCGGAGAAATCCGGCGCGGCCGTTGCATGGACGAAAGCGGACGTGCGCATTGCGCCGTCGAAGCCGCGAGTGGTATAGCGCGCGGGACGAAGTCGGAACGGAGCTCCACAAATGTCCGTCGATCAGGCGACTGTTCGCCGCATCGCCCATCTCGCACGCATCGCCGTCGAGGACGAAGAGGTCGAGCGCCTCGGCGCCGAGCTCAATGCGATATTGGATTTCGTCGCCGAGCTGACGAGCGTCGACGTCGAAGGCGTCGAGCCTTTGACCTCGGTCCTGCCCATGCAAATGAAGAAGCGGAAAGACGTCGTCACCGACGGCGGCTTCGCCGACGCCATTCTGGCCAATGCGCCGGAAAAGGACGATCATTATTTCGTCGTGCCCAAGGTCATCGAATAGCGGCCTTCCGCAACGACGAGCGAGCGCCCGCGCGAGACGCGGGCTCAAAGACCGAACGAGCGAAACGCATTCATGTCCGATCCTACGCATTTCTCCCTCGCCGAGGCGCGCGACGCGCTCGTTTCGAAGAAACTGTCGGCGGTCGAGCTGACCCGCGCCCATGTCGAGGCCATAGAGACGGCGCGCGCGCTCAACGCTTTCATCACCGAGACGCCCGAGCTCGCGCTGGAGGCGGCGCGCGACAGCGACGCGCGCATCGCTCGCGGCGAGGCGCGCCCGCTGGAGGGCCTGCCGCTCGGCATAAAGGACCTCTATTGCACCAAGGGCGTCCGCACGACGGCGGGAAGCCGCATCCTCGACGACTTCAAGCCCACCTATGACTCGACGGTGTCCGCCAATCTCTGGCGCGACGGCGCGGTGATGCTGGGCAAGCTCAATCTCGACGAATTCGCCATGGGCTCGTCCAATGAGACGAGCGCCTTCGGTCCCGTCGTCTCGCCCTGGCGGCGCAAGAAGGACGGCGGCTTCGACGACGCCAAGATCGTCCCCGGCGGCTCGTCGGGCGGCTCCTCCGCGGCGGTGGCGGCGCGTCTCGCGCTCGGCGCCACGGCGACCGACACCGGCGGCTCCATTCGCCAGCCGGCGGCTTTCACCGGCACGGTCGGCATAAAGCCGACCTATGGCCGCTGCTCGCGCTGGGGCATTGTCGCTTTCGCCTCCTCGCTCGATCAGGCGGGGCCGATCACGCGCACGGTGCGCGACGCGGCGATCATGCTGCGCTCCATGGCCGGCCATGATCCCAAGGACACCACCAGCGTCGATGCGCCGGTGCCAGATTATGAAGCGGCGATCGGCGCCTCGGTGAAGGGGCGGCGCATCGGCATCCCCAAGGAATACCGTATCGGCGGCGGCGCGGAGATCAATGCGCTGTGGGATCAGGGCGTGGCCTGGCTGCGCGACGCGGGCGCGGAGATCGTCGAGATTTCCCTGCCGCACACGCGCTATGCGCTGCCGGCCTATTACATCATCGCGCCGGCGGAGGCCTCCTCCAATCTCGCGCGCTATGACGGCGTGCGCTATGGCCTGCGCGAGAAGGGCCGCGACATCGCCGACATGTATGAGAAGACGCGCGCCAAGGGTTTTGGAGCCGAGGTGCGCCGCCGCGTGATGATCGGCGCCTATGTGCTCTCGCACGGCTATTACGACGCCTTCTACGTGCGCGCGCAAAAAATCCGCAGCCTCATCAAGCGCGATTTCGACGTGGCTTTCGCCGCCGGCGTCGACGCCGTGCTGACGCCGGCGACGCCCTCCACCGCCTTCGCGCAGGGCGAGAAGGGCGCGGCCGATCCGGTCGAGATGTATTTGAACGACATTTTCACCGTGACGGTGAACATGGCCGGCCTGCCGGGCATCGCCGTGCCGGGCGGGCTCGGCGCCGACGGTCTGCCGCTCGGCCTGCAGCTCATCGGCCGTCCCTTCGACGAGGCGACCTTGTTCTCGCTGGCCGCGGCGCTGGAGAGCGCCGCGCCGAAGATCGACTTCCCGCAGCCCTGGTGGACCGAGGCGAAATGACGCGCAGAGCAGAGGCCGCAAAGCGCGAACCGCGCGACGAAATGTCGGATGTGCGCGCCACCATCGACGCGCTCGACGACGAGCTCGTCGCTCTGCTCGCCCGCCGCCAGCGCCAGATCGAGCGCGCCGCGGCGGTGAAGCCGTCTCTCGGCATTCCCGCGCGCGTGCCCGAGCGGGTCGACGAAGTGCTGGAGCGCGTCGCCGCGGCGTCGCAGCGCGAGGGGCTCGAGACCGAGCTCGGCCAAGCGCTGTGGCGCGCGCTGATCGAATGGTCGATCTCCCATGAAGAGCGGCTGATGGGCGAGCGCGATCAAAGCGAGACGCCGTCCGGCTCCTGAGCCCTCCATTGCGCGGAGCGGAACGACGAAGCGATCCAGGCGCCGCCCGCGGCCTCTGGATTGCTTCTCTTTCGGCTCGCAATGACGAGCGTCGATCTTAGATGTAGAATTCTCCCGAACGGAAGACGCAGGTCGAGGACGAAGAGACATGAACACGCGCGAGACGCAGCCGAGCAAACTCATCAAAGGCGCGACGGGCGACTGGGAAGTCGTCGTCGGCATGGAGATCCACGCCCAGGTCACGAGCAAGGCCAAGCTCTTCTCCGGCGCCAGCGCCGAATATGGCGGCGAGCCCAACGCCCATGTCTCGCTCGTCGACGCGGCCATGCCGGGCATGCTGCCGGTCATCAATGAGGAATGCGTCCGCCAAGCCATTCGCACCGGCCTCGGCCTGCAGGCGCAGATCAATCTGCGTTCCGTCTTCGATCGGAAAAATTATTTCTATCCCGATCTGCCGCAGGGCTATCAGATCTCCCAGTACAAGCATCCGATCGTGGGCGAGGGCGAGGTGATCGTCGATGTGACGCCCAGCGAGCGCATCACCGTCGGCATAGAGCGGCTGCATCTCGAGCAGGACGCCGGCAAATCCATCCATGATCTCTCGCCCAGCGAGAGCCATGTCGATCTGAACCGCTCCGGCGTCGCGCTGATGGAGATCGTCTCCAAGCCGGACCTTCGTTCGGCCGAGGAGGCGCGCGCCTATGTCTCCAAGCTGCGCACCATCCTGCGCTATATCGGCTCCTGCGACGGCAATATGGAGCAGGGCTCGCTGCGCGCCGACGTCAATGTCTCGGTGCGCAAGCCCGGCGCGCCCTATGGCACGCGCTGCGAGATCAAGAACGTCAACTCCATTCGCTTCATCGGCCAGGCGGTCGAGGTGGAGGCGCGCCGCCAGATCGGCATTCTCGAGGATGGCGGCGTGATCGCGCAGGAGACGCGCCTGTTCGATCCCGGCAAGGGCGAGACGCGCTCGATGCGCTCCAAGGAGGAGGCGCACGACTACCGCTATTTCCCGGACCCGGATCTGCTTCCGCTCGAATTCGACCAGCCCTATGTCGACGCGCTGAAGGCCGAACTGCCGGAGCTGCCGGACGAAAAGCGCGCGCGCTTCGTCGCCGCTTACGGTCTGCCGCCCTATGACGCCGGCGTTCTCGTCGCCGAGCGGGCGAGCGCGGACTTCTTCGAGGAGGCGGCGAAAGGCCGCGACGCCAAGCTCGTCGCCAATTGGGTGATCAACGAATTGTTCGGCCGCCTCAACAAGGAAGGGCTCGACATTACGCGTTCGCCCGTGTCGGCGCAGGCGATCGGCGCCATCGTCGATCTCATCTCGAGCGGCGTCATCTCGGGCAAGATCGGCAAGGATCTGTTCGAGATCGTCTGGCAGGAAGGCGGCGATCCGCGCGAGATCGTCGAGACGCGCGGGCTGAAGCAGGTGACGGATTCCGGCGCGATCGAAAAGGCGATCGACGAGATCATCGCCGCCAATCCCGACAAGGTCGCGCAAGCGAAGGCGAAGCCGACAATGCTCGGCTGGTTCGTCGGCCAAGTGATGAAAGCGACCGGCGGCAAGGCCAATCCACAAGCCGTCAACGAGTTGCTGAAGAGCCGTCTCGGCGTCTGAGACGCTTCCGACAGAGCCGAAAGACGAATCACTCGGCGCGTCGATTCGATCGAATCGACGCCGCGCGAAGGCCGCAGCGCGGCTATCGCGACGCTCGGCGCGCGCGCTGCGCACAATTTTTTTTCACTCGGTCTGCCGCCTTCGACGAACGTGCGCGACAGTGCTCGCGCGCGCGGCGGCGGCGCGTCGCGCATGCGTCGAGACATGCGATGCGATCGGCGCAGAGCGTCGGCGACAGCGTGAGACGAAAGCGCGAAATGTCGATCGGTCACGCGGCCGTTGTCGACCACAGCTCTTTGGCGCAATTGCGCGCGCGTCCTGGTTTTTGAAGAAAAACAATAGATTGAATGGCAGCGCCGATGGTCGCGCAGCGCGCGTCGATGTGACGACGGCATAGCCGCGTCGATGCGTGACGACTGTTTCCGACATTGTCGACGGCGATGTCGCCATGCGGCGCGCGCGCTGCGTCTCGCGCTTTTGCGACGCGCGCTTCGACGTGTTTCGCGTCGCGCATTCGCGCTGGTCTCGCGCTACGCGACATCGCATTCGCGAGCAATTCGTGAAAGCGCCTCTTGAACGACTGCTTAACCACGTTACGCTATTGCGGCCTATTGTCGGTCATAGCGACATTCCGACGATATGGATCAAGGGGACTGAATATGGCGAAACCAACGACGAAGCGTAAGCCTGCGAAAAAGGCGGCCGCGAAGAAGGGTGCTCGTAAGACTGCGACCAAGAAGACCGCGACCAAGAAGGCCGCGACCAAGAAGACGGCCGCCAAGAAGGCCACGCGGAAGGTCGCGCGCAAGGCCGCTTCGAAGAAGGTCGCTCGCAAGACCACGCGCAAGACGGCCACGAAGAAGCGCGTCGCCACGAAGAAGCGCGTCGCTACGAAGAAGCGCACCGCTACGAAGAAGACCGCGCGCAAGGCTCCCGTCAAGCGTCGCGCTCCGCGCAAGCCAAAGGAAACCCCTCCGGCGCCGGAAAGCTCGGAGACGGTCTGACGAAAGACCCGCGGCCGAAACGCGTTCGCCATGCGCATCCGATTCACCTCGCATCGTGAACGCGTTTCGCAGCAATCTTCTTGCCCGGGCCGGCTCGGCCCGCGCTCCTCGAACGTCTGACGCGCTTCCCCTTCGGACCTCGACGCGAGGATCTCCGGCTCGAGCGTCCCCGGACAGATGGCGGAGCGGCTCGTCAGGCCTTCAACGGGTCAGACATCGGGTCGCGAATTCGCGCCAGCGCGTTCCGACCGTACGACCTTCCTGCCTGATCTTCATCCATTGCGAGGCGCATTGGCGCATGCGCTCGCGCGAGGCGCGCGGCAGCGACGGCGGCGGCGTCGATGTGTCGAGCGGGGGCAGCTCGCGCGGCGCGGCGGGCGGGGCCTCGGGCGTCGGCTGCGGCGCGTGCTGCTCTGGCGGTCGTCGCGGCGGCGTTGGCGCGCGCGGCGCGCGGCGCGCGGCGACATGGGCGCGTTCGCTCGAGGGCGCCGGCTGCGGCGCGGCGGCGACAGCGGTCGCCAGCGCGCAGAGCGAGGCGGCGATCGCCGCATAGGCGCGCCGCGGCCGAGAGGGAGCGCCTGGGTCTCGCGCGATCACTCGTTTCGCCATCGGCTCCCAATGCTGTATCGCCATCTGCGCGGACAAAAGCGCGACGTGTGGCGTGACGACGGCTCTAGACCGGAACGCCGCGGGGCGTCAATGCTGGGAGCTTTCGCAGTCTTCCCATCACGGCGAGCGGCGTGTTAGGCACGCTTCGCAGCGTCGCGCCTCGCCTCGCGCGGCTGCGCTGGAGGTCGCGCCCATGGAGTCTCCCGGAAACAAATTCACTGCGTCGTCGGCGCGGCTCACGCTCACCGCGCGCCCACGTCGCAACCGCAAGAGCGAATGGGCGCGCCGCCTCGTGCGCGAGACGCGGCTCTCTGCCGACGATCTGATCTGGCCGCTGTTTCTGCTCGACGGCGTCGGGCGATGCGAGCCGATCGGCTCCATGCCGGGCGTCTATCGCTATTCGATCGACACGGCGCTCGAGGCGATAGAGGAGGCGGCTTCGCTGGGCGTGCCGGCGGTGGCGTTGTTTCCCAATACCGATCCCGCGTTGCGCGATCCGCATGGCTCGGCGGCGCTCGATCCGGAAAATCTCGTCTGCCTCGCCTGCCGCGCGATAAAAAAAGCGGTTCCGGGCATAGGGATTATTACGGATGTCGCGCTCGATCCCTATACGAGCCACGGTCATGACGGGCTGCTCCTCGGCGACGAGATCGTCAATGACGAGACCGTCGCGGTGCTGGCGGCGCAGGCGGTCAATCAGGCGCGCGCCGGCGCCGATGTCATCGCGCCCTCGGATATGATGGACGGCCGCATCGGCGTGATCCGCGCCGCGCTCGACGCCGAAGGCTTCGAGAGCGTCCAGATCATGAGCTACGCCGCCAAATACGCCTCGGCCTTCTATGGGCCGTTCCGCGACGCCATCGGCACCGACAAGATTTTGCGCGGCGACAAGCGCACCTATCAGATGGACCCTTCCAATAGCGACGAGGCGCTGCGCGAGGTGGCGCTCGACCTCGAGCAGGGCGCCGATATGGTGATAGTCAAGCCCGGCATGCCCTATCTCGACATCGTCCGGCGCGTCGTCGACGCTTTTCAAGCGCCGACTTTCGCCTATCAGGTGTCGGGCGAATATTCGATGATCGCGGCCGCTGTCGCCAATGGCTGGCTCGACGGCGAGCGGGCGATGATGGAGAGCCTCATCGCCTTCAAGCGGGCGGGCGCATCCGGCGTTCTCACTTATTACGCGCCGCGCGCCGCCGCTTTCCTGCGTCGCGGCTGAGGCCGCGGCGCCGCCTCACCAAACGGACGTCGCCAGCGGCAGCTTCTGCTTCAGCCGGGTGATGAGGTCCTTCAGACTCTGTCGATTGTCCTTGTCGCAGAGCTGCGCGTCGAGATCGGCCTGCACCGATTGCGACAGCCACCAGCTCATCGACACTTTCGACATGGACAAGGTCAGGCCCTTGAAGCGCGCGCAGGTCTTGTCGAGCAGCGGATCGTCGCCGCCGTCGGCGACGAGCACCGGCTGCACGCGCACGCCGATCTGGAAGAAGCTCGCCGTCATTCCGCCCGAATAGCGGTCGGTGTCGGCGTTCATCTCGACGAGGCTGCGCTGGGCCAGCGCCGCCTGTTCCGCCGCATGGCCGGCGCGCGTCGCCAGCAGCGCGTCGACCGGCGCGGCGACGAGACCGAAAAGATTCGACAGGAAGCTCACCCCCGTCGCGCCGAGCCGCGGCGTGCCCGCGGCGCGCGGCGGCAAGGAATTGTCGACCAGCGCGCCGACCGGATCATTCTGCACCCACAGGATCAGTGGCGTGATCCCTTGGCCCTTCAGCGCGCGCGCCACATCGAGCGCGGAGGCGAGACCGGCGTTGTCGAAATAGCCGCCGTCGACGATGCGGTCGCCATGGACGGCGTCGTCCTTGGCGCGCAGCGCGCCGGCCGGCGAGATCACCGGGAAGCGCGCGCTGAGCAGCGCCGCCGTCGACAGCAGAATGTCGGGGCCGTTGCGTAGGGCCGCGACATCTTCTGCGCCATGCGCCGCCGCCGGGCACATGTCGCCCTGCGGCGTCTTGCAGGGCGTCGAGATCATCTCGAAGAAATCATAGGCCGCGGGATAGAGCGGCGCGCGCGAATTTGTCGCGGGGGCAGGGCGCGTCGAGATCAGATCGGCGCCGATGATGCGCGTTCCGCTGTCCACGGAGGTGCCGTTGAGCAGCAGCAGCGGCGCCCATTTGCCCGGCGGCGTCGCGCGCGCATAGCCCAAGCGGCGGCACATGCCCGTCGTGGCGCCGCTGGCGCAGGGCTCGCCGGTCTGGATCAGCTCGCCGGTCCAATAGTCTTTCTTATAGGCGGGGTTGGTCACGAAATCATAATGACGCTCCCACGATTTCTCGAGCAGAGCGGCGCGATCCTCCATCCAGCTCTCGTCGCCGAAGAAAAATTTGCGCGGCGAGAAATTGTCGCGAAAGCCGAGGCCGACGACGGCCGGCGAGAGATAATCGCCGGAGACCAGCAACTGCAGGCAGTCGCGCCAGCTCGTCGTCGGATCGCGCTTCTCATGGGCGCCGATCCAGACGCGCGCCGTATTGACGCAGGGCGGCGTCGCGACGTCCTTCTCCGCGACGTCCGAAAGCGCGGCGCGGAAGACCGCCGAGCCGAAGGCGCCGCCGGAGACGCCGGAGAAAGCGAAGATGCGACGTCCCGGCGAGGTCAGCGCCGGCCCATCGCCGAGATCGCCGTCGCGATCGATCAAATGGCCGATGACGGTCGCCGCCATGAAGGCCGCGCGGCTGGCGCCGCCTTCGGCCGCGACGATCAGCGCCGGCGGACATTCGTTCTGCGTGCAGCCATTGGCGGCCTTCCAATTTCGCACCGCTTCGGTGATGTCGATCTGCCGATCGGCCTTCGGCGGCGCGCCGGCTGCGTCGGGCAGCATGCGCACATCGTCGAGATGCGTGTTCGTCGCCGTGATCCCCGCCGCGAGCAGGATCGCGATCAAAAGCAGCGGCCGCCCGGTCTCATAGCCCTTGCGCACCAGCCAGCTCGCGCCGAGCACGAGGCTGCCGAGCAGAAAGGGTGCGATCAGCGCGCGCGGCGCATGGTCGGACAGAAAGAAGGGCCAGATCAGAGCCGAAACGAAAACCGCCATCGTGGCGTAGAGCGAGGCGTCGGTCAGCACTTGCAGATTCATGCTCGCGCCGATGAATTTGGCGATGCGTTGGCGCTTCACGACAAAATAGATGAAAGCGACGGCCGTCACGGCGTCGAGCGCCAGCAGCGCATTGATCTGGTCGCGAGTCGCGGTCGCCTCGGGGAGAATGGCGGCGTTCTCGATCGAGGACTGCGCGCCCATGAGGCCGAGCGCGACGGCGACGAAAGGCGTGAGGCCGAGAAGGCGCGGCGTCCAGGCGATGACGCGCCCGAAACGGCGGCGGACATGGTCGCGGACCGAGCGTATGTCGTTGTCGCGCATCTCTATGCGGAGAAGATAGGGAATCATCCAGGCCGAATCGGCGTCCTCGAGCACGCGACGCGCGCCGTAATGGACCGGAAACGCCCAGACCAGGAACACGGCGGCGAAAACCGCGAACCAGTAATGCGCGCCGAAGAGAAAGGCGTCGAAGGAGCGGTCGGCGAAAAGATTCTGCGCCTGATCGACGAGTCCGAACAAAGCCATGCCGGCGAGGGCGCTGGCGACGCTCACGCGGCAGGCCCAGAGAATGCGGCAGACCCAATAGAAGTCGGTTTTCCACTGCGGCGCCGGCGCCGTCACCTCGTCCTGAATCGCGGGTTTCGTCTCTAGCAATTGCGACATGATGCGCTCCGTCGAAAAAAAGATCTTGCCCGGACCTCTGCGGTCCGCCGGAAATCCGGTTGCGAAGTCTACGCTAGGCGTTGACGGTGACAAGACCGCCACGGCTGCGACAGGGGCTGCGCGCGCCTGTGAAGAGGTCGAGGCGACGCGCTCGGGGCCACGTCGTCGGGGTGGACAAAGCGGCCGTCCCGTGGTTTGGCTGTGCATGCGCCGCTTCGGGCCGCCTGCCTGCGGCCCCGCTTCTTCGACCCTCTCGCGACTGTCATCCCCAATGTCCGGCCGCTCGACTCTGTTTGTGATCATTTCGTGTTGTCTTTGCGCTATATCCGCCGCCAGAGCGGATTTTCGCCTGTGCAACAACACGACGAACCGAGTGAGCGTGGCCTTGGCCTATACGGACGGACGCAATTGGCTCGCGGAAGGATGGTGGAATTTGCGCTCCTCCGCCTGCGAGACCCTGTTGCGCGGACCGCTCGCAGCCCAGTATTACTACGTATATGCGATGGACGAGCGTGGCGGAGAATGGAAGGGCAAGGCGTTCATGTGCACGCGCGATCGCGAATTCCGCATCGACGGGCGCGAGGATTGCTTCGCACGTGGCTTCGACCGCACGGGCTTCTTCGAGATCGACACGGGGCGTGACGCGAAGAATTGGACGGTTCAGCTGACCGATCCGGTTCCGTCCTCGACGCAGTGACGAGGGTGGCCGCGCGGCTCTGACAAACGAGGATTGGGCGAAAAAATGAGAAGGTTGCGGCGCGTGAAGATCATCGCGACGCTCGGTCCGGCGAGCGTCGAGAAGACCGTCGTGGCCGGCCTGTCGACGGCCGGCGCCGATGTGTTTCGGATCAATATGAGCCACACCGACCATGCCGGGCTCGCGGCCTATGTGCGCATGATCCGCGAGATCGAGGCCGAGACCGGCCGCGCCATCGCCGTATTGGTCGATCTGCAGGGGCCCAAGCTCCGCATCGGCGCTTTCGGCGACGGGCCGGTGCATTTGCGCAAGGGCGACCATTTCGTGCTCGACGCCGACACGACGCCGGGCGATGCGACGCGCGTGCAGCTTCCGCATCCGGAAATCCTGCAGGCGCTGAAGGTCGGCGATGCGATCCTCATCGACGACGGCAAGGTCCGCCTGCATGTGGTCGAGACGTCGGACGACATGGCGCGCGCCGTCGTCGACATCGGCGGCCGCGTCTCCAACCGCAAGGGCGTGAGCCTGCCGGACACCGACATTCCGATCACCTCCATGACGCCGAAGGATCGGGTCGATCTCGACGCGGCGCTGATCGAGGGCGTCGATTGGGTGGCGATCTCCTTCGTGCAGCGCGCGGAGGATGTGCTCGAGGTCAAGCAGGTCGTCGGCTCGCGGGCGCTGGTCATGGCCAAGATCGAGAAGCCGCAGGCCATCGCCCGGCTCGACGAGATCATCGAGGTGGCCGATGCGCTGATGGTGGCGCGCGGCGATCTCGGCGTCGAGGTGCCGCTCGAGAAGGTGCCGAGCCTGCAAAAGCGCATCACCCGCGCGGCGCGCCGGCTCGGCAAGCCGGTCGTCGTGGCGACGCAAATGCTCGAATCGATGATTTTGGCCCCGCTGCCGACCCGCGCCGAGGTTTCAGACGTCGCGACGGCCGTCTATGAGGGCGCCGACGCCGTCATGCTCTCGGCCGAGAGCGCCGCCGGCCAATATCCGATCGAGGCGGTGGCGACGATGAGCCGCATCGCCGAGGAGGTGGAGAGCGACGGCGTCTATCGCTCCATCCTCAACGCGCAGCGCAATGCGCCGCCCAATCCGACCGCCGCCGACGCCATCGCGGTCGCGGCGCGCGACGTCGCCGAGACGCTCGACTCGATGGCGGTCTGCGCCTGGACGGCCTCCGGCGCGACGGCGCTGCGCATCGCGCGCGAGCGGCCGCGGCCGCCGATTCTGGCGCTGACGCCCAATCGCGACACGGCGCGCCGGCTGGCGCTCGTCTGGGGCGTGCATTCGCTGGAGACGCAGGATGCGCGCGACGTCGAGGACATGGTCGACCGCGCCTGCGTCAACTCCCTCGGCGAGGGCTTCGCGTCTCCGGGCGACCGCATCATCATCGTCGCGGGAATGCCCTTCGGCTCGCCGGGCGCGACCAATATGGTCCGGCTCGCGCTGGTCGGCGAAAAAGGCGGCTCCTGAGTCCGCTCAGGGACCGGCTTTAGCGGCCGACGACCATTCCATGATCAGCGTCGGCCGTCCCGAGAGGCTCGGCTGGCCCTCGGCGACGCGCGTGAATCCTTCGCGCTCGTAGAAGGAGACGGCGCGCCGATTGTCCTGATTGACGTCGAGCCGCAGCCGCGCCGGCGAGAGGCTGCGCGCCGCCTCGATCAGCGCCTCCGCCGCGCCGGAGCCGAAGCGTTCTGGATGCACGCAGAGCTGGTCGAGCCAATGCGTGGCCGGATCGATGGTGACGAAGCCGATGAGCGCGCGGCCGCGGCCCTCGAGTAGGAGCAGCGTGCGCGCGCCGCCGGACTCCAGCTGGACGATATGACTCTTCAGCCAGTCGCGGCGCGTTTCGAAGTCGATGTCCGCATAGGTCCGCCGCCAGGCGGCGACCCAGAGGTCGAGCAGCGCCGCCCAGTCCGAATCGCGACGCGCGACGATGCGCGGGCCGGATATCGGGCCGCCGCTGTTCACGCTCAGGCCTTGCGGACGGAGTCGAGCAAGAGCCGATGGATCGCCTCATTGCCGGCGCAGATCGCGCCTTTCGGCAGCATGTCGCCGCCGCCCTCGAGATCGGTGACGAAGCCGCCGGCCTCCCGCACCAGCACGATTCCGGCTGCAATGTCCCAGGGCTTGATGCCGCGCTCCCAATAGCCGTCGCAGCGGCCGGCTGCGACGAAGGCGAGGTCGAGCGCGGCGGCGCCGAGCCGACGAACATTGCCGGTCTTGGCCATGACGGCGGCGAGCTCGGTCTGGAAGCGGGGGTGGCGGTCGAGCGCGGCGAGGGGAGGGATGCCGCAGGCCACGAGCGAATCGGTCAGCGATTTGCGCGAGGCGACTCGCATGCGCCGATTGTTGAAATAGGCGCCCTGGCCCTTCTCGGCGACGAACATATCGTCGGTCGCCGGATTGTAGACGACGCCGGCGACGAGCTGGCCCTCCCGCTCGAGTCCGATCGAAACCGCGAAAATCGGTATGCCGTGCAGGAAGTTGGAGGTCCCGTCCAGCGGATCGATATGCCAGGTGTGGGTTTTGTCGTTGCCCTCGACCGCGCCGCCTTCCTCCATGAGAAAGCTGTAGCCCGGACGGGCGCGCGACAATTCCTCGAACACGACCTTTTCGGCGCGCCGGTCGGCGGCGGTGACGAAATCGCCGGGGCCCTTCACGGACACCTGCAGATTCTCGACCTCGCCGAAGTCGCGCTTCAGGCTGCGGCCTGCCTTTATGGCCGCGGCAGTCATGACGTTCATCAATGCGGATCGGATCATGGAGTCCTGGGGAAAATCGCGGGGAAAGGGGGCGAGGGCTTCAAATGACAGGCCGGCGGCGGGCGCGTCAAGCATTCACTGCGCATCTTTCGTCCCGGCTTTAACCGGCGATAAACCGCGACGACGACGCGCGTCGCGGCCTTCACCGTTTCGAAAGCGCCGTTTCGCCAAAGTGGGGCCCTCGTGTGGCGCTCGGCGGCGTCCCGCTTCATGGAGACTATTCCTGTGCGGTTCGATCCTGTGGACATCGTCGAGACGAGGGCCGGTCGATCCGCTGCGGCGGTCGGCCGGAGCGGTTCAGTCCCCGAGCGCGCCGGCCCGCCCGGCCGACCGACGCCCTCCAGAGGGCAATTGCTGCGCGTCGGTTTGCTGCTGGCGATCGCCGCGCTCTGCGCCGGCGCGCTGAAGGCGGGCCTCGGACGCACGATCGCCGGCGCCGACCGCACAGCCTTCCCGCAGACCTCCAGCGGAACTATAAGAGCTTGAGCTAAAGCGCTGCGCTAGAACAATTTTTATGGATATCGCCGCGCGCCGGAGGCGGATGTTGCGGCGATCTTCGAGCGATGGTTAAAGCAGGCTGATAAAACGCGATATTTCATTTGCTTAAAGCAGTCGGCTAATCGTCTTCATCAACATCGGCCGCGCCGGGGCAGGCGGGGCTCGCGAGGGGGCGGGCGTCGGCCGCACACCGCGACCTCGGGTGTATTACGTACGGAATCAAAGATTAAGGTTAAGCAAAACCTAATAAGGCGCGCCCCGCAATTTTGCGTTACATAGGGACCTATCGGAACGGCGTGACCCAATCGCGGCGTTCGAGCGTTCGAGAGCGTCGTATCATGGGGCAAGCGTCGGATTCTGTGGAAATCGTTCAGACTCCGGTCTCCTTCGCGGAGAAGCTGGCGGGGTCGGAGGCATTCGGGGCCATGTTTCGCGAGGGCATGGCGCTGGTCGAGGAGGCCGCCGCCTATCTCGACGGGGCCGGCCGTGACGACGCCAAGGCGCTGCCGCGCCCGGAAGCTCTCGCCTATGCGGCCGAGAGCATGCGGCTGACGACCCGGCTGATGCAGATCGCGTCCTGGCTGCTGTTGCAGCGGGCGGTCAATCAGGCGGAAATCACCAGGGCGCAGGCCGCGAGCGACAAGCATAAGGTGCGGCTGTCGCAGCAGGAGCTCGCGTCCAATCCGGACGTTTTCGCGCATCTCCCGCAAAAGCTGCGCGATCTCGCCATTCACTCGCTACGCCTGCAGGCGCGGGTGATTCATCTCGATCAGCTGATCTATGGAACGGAAGCGGGCTATGCTCCGACGCAGTCGGAGAGCCCTGTCGAGGCGCAGCTCCAGAGGCTGCGCAACGCCTTCGCTCCGGGCCTGTGAGGCCGCGCGACCCGCAGCGCAAAGAGACAGACCAAAAAAGCCGCGCTCATGCGCGGCTTTTTTTTGGCGTCGCGAATGCGGCGTGCTTACTTCTTGCCGAAGGTCAGATTGCCGAAGCGCGAGTTGAAGCGCGACAGGCGGCCGCCACGGTCGAGCAGCTGCGCCGAGCCGCCGGTCCAGGCCGGATGCGTCTTGGGGTCGATGTCGAGATTGAGCGTGTCGCCCTCGGAGCCCCAGGTCGAGCGGGTGAAATACTCCGATCCGTCGGTCATCACGACCCTGATCGTGTGATAGTCGGGATGGATTTCGTTCTTCATCGTCTTTCCTCGAACTGAGAGCCGCGCCGACGCCGGCGTTTGGCGGCGCTCATAGCGCATGGCGCGCAAAGGAGCAAGGTCGCGCGCGACGCGTTTTGTCGCGCGGCGGCGCGGTCAGGCAGCGAGCAGACGCTGCACCTCATTGACGAGGTCCTTGAGATGGAAGGGCTTGGAGAGGATTTTCGCCTGTCGCGGCGCCTGATTGTCCGGATTGAGGGCGACCGCCGCAAAGCCGGTGATGAACATGACTTTTATGTCCGGATCGAGCTCGGTCGCCCGTCGCGCCAGCTCTATGCCGTCCATCTCCGGCATGACGATGTCGGTGAGCAGCAGCTCGAAAGGCTCGACGCGGAGCTGATCATAGGCGGAGAGGCCGTTGTCGAAGGACGTGACGGAAAATCCGGCCGTCTGCAGCGCGCGGACCAGAAAGCGGCGCATGTCGGTGTCGTCTTCCGCCAGCAGGATTTTCGCGGCAATCTTGTCGGTCATATCGCTCCTCGCATGTTCTTTCGCATAAGGGCGCAGTTTGGTAAAAATCGGGTGAAAATAAGGACCCGCTCACGCCGGCGGGCAAAATTCCGGCCCTTGTCTCGCATGAATGGAAATTTTCGGGAATATGCGCGTCGAAGAGACTATGCTGCTTTTTGCGATATTCTCTCGCGGGGGCGAAATGAGAGTGAGATCGATGAGGTCCAGACGATGATGGACGAGGAGCGGGCCGAGAGCCCGCGGCCCGCCGACCCCGAGCTCCATGTTCCGTTCGAGCTGGTCGAGCCCGCCGAGCTCTGCTCGCCGCTCGTTTTCTCGTCGCCTCATTCGGGCGCCATCTATCCGGCGAGCTTCCTCGCCAGCTCGCGCCTCGACATCTCGAGCCTGCGCCGGTCCGAGGACGCGCATGTGCACGAGCTCTTCGCCCTCGCGCCGACGCTCGGCGCGCCGCTGCTCATGGCGCATTTTCCGCGCGCTTTTCTCGATTTGAACCGCGAGCCCTATGAGCTCGATCCGCGCATGTTCGAGGATGCGCTGCCCGAATTCGTCAACACCCGCTCGCTGCGCGTGGCGGCGGGTCTCGGCACCATTCCCCGCGTCGTCGCCGACGCGCGCGAGATCTATTCCGGCCGGCTGCGCGTCGCCGACGCGCTGCATCGCATCGACAGCCTGCACAAGCCCTATCACGCGGCGCTGCGCGGGCTGATGGAGCGGGCGCGCCGCCGCTTCGGCGTGGCGCTGCTGGTCGACTGCCACTCCATGCCCTCCAATGTCGCCAAGGAGAGCGTCTCCGGGCGTGAGAAGCGCAAGCCGGATTTCGTGCTCGGCGACCGTTTCGGCGCGAGCTGCTCCTCCGATGTCGTCGACGCGATAGAGGCGCGGCTGCGGCAGTGGGGCTATCATGTGCAGCGCAATCGGCCCTATGCGGGCGGCTATATCACCGAGCATTACGGCAAGCCCGGCGCCGGCTGGCATGCGGTGCAGATCGAAATCTCGCGAAATCTTTATATGAACGAGGCCGATCTGCGTCGCGGCGTCGACTTCGATCTGCTGGCCTCGCGGCTCGGCGAGATCGTGCGGCTGCTGACGCAGCTCGTCGGGCCGCGCGAGCAGCGCGCCGCCGCCGAATAATATCACCGCCCGGAGAGGCAATGACCGCCGTCGATTTCGAGAAATTCGTCGAACGCCTCGCCGACGCATCGGGCGAGGCGATCCTGCCCTTCTTCCGCACGAGCCTCGCCGCCGAGGACAAGGCCCCCGGCGGCGCCTTCGATCCGGTGACCGAGGCCGACCGCGCCGCCGAGACCGCGATGCGGCGGCTGATCGAGCGGACGTTTCCCGATCATGGGATCATCGGCGAGGAGTTCGGCAATGTCCGCGCCGACGCCGAATATGTCTGGGTGCTCGATCCCATCGACGGCACCAAGAGCTTTATTTGCGGGCTACCGCTGTGGGGCACGCTGATCGGCCTCCAGCATCGCGGCTGGCCCTGCTATGGGCTGATGCACCAGCCCTTCACGCGCGAGCGCTTCTCCGGCGACGGCGAGGCGGCCTATTGGCGCGGGCCCGCCCGCCACCATCATCCTGAATCGGGATGGCGGGCGCCGCCGCCGCCCGCCGAGGATCGCCGCAAGCTGCAGACGCGTCCTTGCGCCTCGCTCGCCGAGGCGACTTTGATGACGACATCGCCGAAGCTCATCGACGAGAGGCGGCGCGATGATTTCTTCCGCGTCGAGGCGCAGACGCGACTCTCGCGCTATGGCGGCGACTGCTACGCCTATTGCGCGCTGGCCGCCGGGCATGTCGATCTCGTCATCGAGACCAATCTCAATCCTTACGACATTGTCGCGCTGATCCCGATCGTGGAAGGCGCGGGCGGGATCGTCACCACATGGGACGGCGGCCCCGCGGCGCTGGGCGGCGCGATCATCGCCGCCGGCGACAAGCGCGTGCATGAGGCGGCGATGCGGGCGCTGGCGGGGGAATGACCGCATCCTCCACCGCTTGACCCGGCTTTCGCGAGACGCCACCCTCCGCGCGCCAATCCCTCCCGACGCGAGGCTTCTCCATGCGACATATTTTGCGCCTTTGCCTGTTCGCCGTCCTTTCGACCTTCGCCGCCAGCGCGCTGGCTCAGGCGCCGCAGCCGGCCACGCCCGCCGCCAAGCCGGCCAAGAGCGCGCCCGCCAAGCCAGTCGCGCCGGCGCCGGAGCCCGCCAAGGAGCCCGCCGCCGCCAAGCCGGCCGAGCTGCTCGACATAAATTCGGCGACGAAAGAAGAGCTCGATGCGCTTCCCGGCATTGGCGAGGCGCGCTCCGTGGCGATCGTCAAGGGACGGCCCTATAAGGGCAAGGACGAGCTCTATCAAAAGAACATCCTCCCCAAGGGCGTCTATGAGAAGATCAAGGACAAGATCATCGCCAAGCAGAAGTGAGCGCGCGCGTCCTGCGCGGCGCCGTCCTTGATCGCATTCTCCGACAGTCTGCCGATCGACGAGGCGCTGCCGCGCGTGACGGCGGCGCTCGGCGAAGCGGGCAATCTCGTCGTCGTGGCGCCCCCCGGCGCCGGCAAGACGACGCGCATCCCGCTCGCTCTGCTCGACGCCGATTGGGCTAAGGGCGGCAAGATCATCCTGCTGGAGCCGCGCCGTCTCGCCGCGCGCGCCGCCGCCGCGCGCATGGCCGCGACATTGCGCGAATCCGTCGGCGAGACGATCGGCCTGCGCATGCGGCTCGAGTCGAAAGTCTCCGCCAAGACGCGCGTCGAGGTCGTCACCGAAGGCGTCTTCGCGCGCATGATCCTCGATGATCCCATGCTCGAAGGAATCGCCGCGGTTCTCTTCGACGAATTCCACGAGCGCTCGCTCGACGCCGATGTCGGGCTCGCGCTGGCGCTCGATGCGCAGGCGGGGCTGCGCGACGATCTGCGCATCGTCGCAATGTCGGCGACGCTCGACGGAGCGCGCGTCGCCGGCCTCATGCGCGGCGCGGAGATCGTCGAGAGCGAGGGTCGCGCCTTTCCGGTCGAGACGCGCTATCTCGGCCGCGATTCCAACGAGCGGCTGGAGGAGGCGATCGTCCGCGCAGTGTCGCGCGCGCTGGCGGAGGAGAAGGGCTCGCTTCTCGTCTTCCTGCCGGGACAGGGCGAGATACAGCGCGTCGCCAATCTGCTCGCCGAGCGGCGCCTGCCCGCCGATGTCGATGTCGCGCCGCTGTTCGGCGCGATGGACCGCAAGGAGCAGGACCTCGCCGTCGCGCCGGCGGCGCCTGGGCGGCGCAAGGTCACGCTCGCCACCTCGATCGCCGAGACGTCGCTGACGATCGAAGGCGTGCGCGTCGTCATCGATTGCGGCCTCTCGCGCGTCGCGCGTTTTGAGCCCGATCTCGGCCTCACGCGGCTCGAGACGGTGCGCGCCGCGCGGGCCAGCGTCGATCAGCGTCGGGGCAGGGCGGGGCGCACCGAGCCGGGCGTGTGCTATCGCCTGTGGGACGAGGCCGCGACCGCCTCGCTCCCCGCCTTCGCGGCGCCGGAAATTCTCGCCGCGGATCTGTCCGGCCTCGCGCTCGATCTGCGCTCCTGGGGGCTGGATGATCCGAATAAGCTCGCCTGGCTCGATCCGCCGCCGGCGCCGGCCTGGAAGGAGGCGGTCGCGCTGCTGCGCACGCTCGGCGCGCTCGACGAGACGGGCGCGCTCACCGTCACGGGCCGCGCGATCCGCGCTCTGCCGCTCGCGCCGCGCCTCGCCCGCATGATCCTCGAGGCGGCGAGCCATGGCGAGGCGGAACGCGCCGCCGATCTCGCTCTGCTGCTCTCCGAGCGCGGTCTCGGGGGACCATCCGGCGACCTCTCCGAACGCCTCGACCGTTTCCGCTCCGACAATGCGCGCCGCGCGCGCGATGCGCAGCGGCTATCGTCCGGCTGGGCGTCGCGGGCGAAAGCCTCCGTCGCGCGCGAGGCGGAGGCCGATCTCTCCGATGGCGCGCTGATCGCCATGGCCTATCCGGACCGCATCGCCAAGGCGCGCGGCGCGGGCGGCGAATTTCTGATGGCGAATGGCCGCGCCGCCGCCGTGCAGCCGCACGACCGTCTCGCCCGAGCGCCGTTTCTGGCGATCGCCGAAATCGCCGGCCGCGCCGCGCAGGCGCGCATTCTCGCGGCCTGCGCGCTCACGGCCGAAGAGGTGGAGCGCATCGGCGCCGATCGCATCGAGACGCGCGACGAGACCATCTTCGATCCGCAGAGCGCGAGCCTGCGGCGGCGGCGCTCTCGACGGCTCGGCGCGATCCGCCTCGCCGAGCAGAATCTCGCGGTGGAGGCCAGCGAGGACAATGCCGTCATTCTCGCCCGCGGCGCCGCCGGCCTCGGAATGTCCCGTCTGCCCTGGAGCAAGGCGCAGGCGCAGCTGCGCGATCGCATCGCCTTTCTGCGCCGCGCGGAGAGCGATGACTCCTGGCCGGACGTGAGCGACGAAGGATTGGCGAAAAACGTCGAGGATTGGCTCGCGCCTTTCATCGCGGGGCGCGCGAGCGTCGCCGCGATCACGGCGGACGATCTCGACGCAGCGCTCGCGGCCCTGCTCCCCTATGCGCTGACGCGGCGGCTCGATCAGGAGGCGCCGGCGTTTTTCGAGACGCCCGCCGGCTCGCGCCATGCGCTCGACTATTCGGCCGCCAATGGCCCGCTATTGTCGGTGCGGGTGCAGGAGCTGTTCGGCCTCGCGACGCATCCGACGCTCGCCAAGGGCCGCGTTCCCTTGACGCTGGAGCTTCTGTCCCCGGCGCATCGGCCGATCCAGACGACGCGCGATCTGCCGGGCTTTTGGGCCGGCTCCTGGGCCGAGGTGAAGCGCGAGATGAAGGGCCGCTATCCGCGCCATCCCTGGCCCGACGACCCCGCCAGCGCCGCGCCGACGACGCGGGCGAAGCCGAGAGGGACGTAAAGCGTCGTGTCCTTGGCGCTTCGTGGTGAAAAGCCACAATGATACGAAGAGCGCCAAGGCTTGATTGCGCGCGCCTCGGCGACAGGTACTAACGGCCAATAGGAATCTCGCCGATGACCGAGGTTCAGACGCTCGCGGAATTCGTCGAACGGGCGCGGCTCGAGGAGATGAGCGAGGCCGCGCTCGGCCAACTGAAAATCCGCGTTCTCGATACGATCGGCGTCGCCATCGGGGCGCTCGATGCGCCGCCCATCGCGGCGATCCGCGAGCTGACGCGCGCGCTCGGCGGCGCGCCGCTCGCGACGCTGATCGGCGGCGGCAAATCGGCGCCCGACCGCGCCGCCTTCTACAATGGCGCGCTCTCCCGCTATCTCGATTTCATGGACAGCTATCTCGCTCCCGGCGAGACCTGCCATCCGTCCGACAATCTCGGCGCCGTTCTCGCCGCGGCGGAAATGCGCGACGCGAGCGGCGTGGAATTTTTGACGGCGCTCGCGGTCGCCTATCAGGTCCATACGAGGCTCAGCGACGTCGCGCCGGTGCGGGCGAAGGGTTTCGATCATACGGTGCAGGGCGCCTATGCGGCGGCCGCCGGCGTCGCCAAGGCGCTCGGGCTCTCGCGCGAAAAAATCGCCAACGCCATCGCCATCAGCGGAACCGCCAATAATGCGCTGCGCGTGACGCGCACGGGCGCGCTCTCGCATTGGAAGGGGCTCGCCTATCCCAATACGGCAATGGCGGCGACCCATGCGGCGCTGCTCGCCGCGCATGGGATCACTGGGCCGGGGGAGGTCTTCGAAGGCAATAAGGGCTTCAAGGAGACCATCGCCGGCGCTTTCGAGAACGACTGGCTGCGCGAGGATCTGGAGAGCGTCACGCGCACCATCGTCAAGAAGCACAATGCCGAGATCCATTCGCAATCGGCGCTCGACGCGGCGCTCGACATTCGCGCGCGGCCCGGCTTTTCCGCGGCGGCGGTGCGCGAGGCGCGGCTCGAGACTTTCGCGGTCGCCTTTCAGATCATCGGCGGCGGCGAGGAGGGCGACAAGCGCCTCGTGCGCAATAAGGAGGAGGCCGATCACAGCCTTCCCTACATGCTCGCCGTCGCGCTCATCGACGGCGAGGTGCAGCCGGAGCAATATGCTCCGCAGCGCATTCTGGCCGAGGATGTGCAGACGCTGCTGCGCAAGGTGAGCGTCGCGCCCTCGGCCGAGCTTTCGGCGCTATTTCCGAAATGGCTGCCGGCGCGGCTCGCGATCGAGCTCGAGGACGGGCGTCTGCTCGCCTGCTCGCGTGACGACTATCACGGCTTCTACACCGATCCTTTCGACTGGGCGGCGGCGCGGCGCAAATTCGATCGCGTCTCATGCGCGAAGACGAGCGCGGCCGAGCGCGACGCCATCGCCGATGTGGTCGAGACGCTGGAGCGTCGGCAGGTCGCGGAGCTGACAGCGCTGCTCGGGCGGATCGGCGGATCGGCGCAGGCGGAGCGACGAATGCGAGCCTGAAGGCTGGCGGTCCAGCGACCGCATTGGACCGCCAGCCTTCAGGCTCGCACTCGAGCACGCTAGGTGAACGCCATGGCCGAGACCACATTCTCCTTCATTCCGCGCGCCGCGCGCACGGCAAAGCCGCGCCAGCGCGGACTCACGGAAATCCGCGGGCCCTATTACAGCGCTTACGGAAAGCGCCATCTCGCGGATCTCTTCGAGACGATGGGCGCCTGGATCGACGGCGTGAAATACGCCGGCGGCTCCTTCGCGCTGATGCCGCCCGAGGCGGTGAAGAGCTTCAACAAGACTGTTCACGACCATGGCGCCTATGTCTCGACCGGCGGTTGGATCGAGAATGTGCTGCGCTTCGGCCCGGACGCCATCGGCCGCTATATCGAGGAGGCGAAATCGCTCGGCTTCGACGTGGTGGAGATTTCGGCGGGCTTCGTCAGCCTGCCGATCGAGAGCATGTTGCGGCTGGTGCGCATGGTGAAGAAGGCCGGGCTGAAGGCCAAGCCAGAGGTCGGCATTCAATTCGGCGCGGGCGGCGATACGGCGGCGGCGGAATTGGAGGCGGAGGGAACGCGCGACGTCTCCTGGCTCATCGCGCAGGCCGAGCGCGCGCTCGACGCCGGCGCCGACATCATCATGATCGAGAGCGAAGGGATCACCGAGAATGTGACGCGCTGGCGCACCGATGTCGCGGCGCGCGTCATCGACAAGATCGGCCTCGAGAAAGTGATGTTCGAGGCGGCCGATCCGCCGGTCTTCGAATGGTACGTCAAGAATTACGGCAATGAGGTCAATCTCTTCGTCGACCACTCGCAAATCGTGCAATTGGAGGCGCTGCGCCAGGGCATATGGGGCACGAAGAGCACTTGGGGCCGCATTCAGAATGTCGGCGGGTGAGGAGGGGCCGCGGCGCGGCGGAGGCGACGTACGAACTGCAACGGATTGATCGATTACAACTTGTGGTTTATGAAAAGAGTCAAATCAAGCGTTATTTCTATTATTGGATTAAATCGAGGTTCCGGTCGAGATCAATATCTCCCATGCTTCGGATATGAGGTCTTTTTTCTGTAGTGTTGGTTTTTATGGTGATCAATATGGGCACTTCTACAGTAAATTATACAATTCCTTCCAATGCGGCGGAGGGAACTCCCAATATCGACGTCACGCTCAATCTCACATACGCCGATGCGCTCAACGCCGACGGCTCGCACACGGTCACGAGTGCGAGCGGGACCTATTCCGTGAATGGAACGGTCTACAATGTCACCGGCGTTATCGATCCGAGCGGATCGGCCGAGGGCGCGGACAATCATTTTTGGCCGAGCGGCAACGGCCCGAACGGGGCCTATGTCGACTACAACGGCGTCAATTTCGTCACCAACTATCCCGCCGCCAATGGCAATCAGACCGGCGGCAACGGAAGCTATGTCGGCCCCAATGTCGATCTCTACTATGATCCACGCCAGCAGGCCTATCTTCAGGACACGGGCGTCCAGAAAAGTCCGCTCGCCGCGACCAATTTCAGCGCGACCGTGACTTGCTTCGTCACCGGCACGCTGATCCGCACGGCGCGCGGCGAGATCGCCGTCGAGAATCTGCGCATCGGCGATCTCGTCGTGACGACGGAAGGGCGCGAGCGTCCGATCGTCTGGATCGGCCATCGCGAGATCGATTGCACGGCGCGCGCGACGCCGCGCGACGCCTGGCCGGTGCGCATCGCGGCCGGCGCTTTCGGCGAAAATCGTCCGGCGCGCGATCTCTATGTCTCGCCGGGGCATGGTCTCTGCGTCGATTGCGTCGGCGAGGCGCTGATCCATGCGCAGAGCCTCGTCAATGGCGCGACGATTATGCGTGTTCCGGTCGAGACGGTCGATTATTGGCATGTCGAGCTCGAGAGCCACGATATTCTGATCGCCGAAAATCTTCCTTCCGAGAGCTATAGCGCGACTGGCGAGCGCGGCTTCTTCCTCCACATCCAAGGCTCGCCGGCGTCGGAGCGGCGTTTCGACTCCGACTTCTGCCGCCCCTTTGCTTCGGAGGCGGTTGTAGCGGCCGTGCGCGAGCAGCTCGTGGCGCGTGCGGAGCGCTTGGGATATCGGCGCGAATTCGACGCCGCCGTGCGCCTCCTCGTCGATGGAGCGGAGATCTCGCCGGTCCGCGCCGAAGGCTCGGCGATATTTTCATTTCCGCATGACGCGCAGGATATACGGCTGCTTTCGACGAGCTTTGTTCCGGCGGATGACACCGGCCTGTGCGCCGACATGCGTCGCCTCGGCCTGTCTCTGAGGGGCCTCGTGGCGACAGACGGTCGGGAGATCGTGCGAATTTCGCTCGATCATCCACAACTCGCCGTATCCTTCCATCCGGAGGAGATGGGCGAGCATTGTGCCTGGCGCTGGACCCAAGGCGATGGACTCGCGCTGCCGCAGTCGCTCTTCTCGCAATTGAACGGCGCGCAGATCATGCTGATCGTCGCTTATAATTGCGATCAGTTGCGCGGCTGGACGCCGCCGCTGTCGCGCCGCGGCGCCTGCGCCATGGACGCGGAGCGCCGTGAGGCGGCCTGACGAGAACGGCGCCGGGCGGGCCGTTCAGGCCGGCCCGGCGCGGAAGGTCCAAAGGCGATTGCCGAGATAGGACCAGAAGAAGACGACTCCCGTGGTGACGATCTGCGCCGGCAGATAGGGCGCGCCCATCCGATCGACGAAAAGGCCCATGAAGCCATAGGTGAGACAGAAGCCGACGAAGGCGACGAGGGCGAAGCGCCACGTCGTCTCCTCATGCGGCCGATCGCTCGCGAATGTATGTCGGCGATTGAGGAAATAGGAGACGATCCCGCCGGAGAGATAGCCGGCGAGCGCGCCGGGCACGGGCGCCCAGGCGGCGAGCTCCACCAGGCCGACGAGCACGGCGTAATGAAGGGTCGTCGCGACGACGCCCACCAGAGCGAAGACGGAAAGCTGGCGGGGGAGCGGCATGCCGCAAGATGGCATGTTTCACGCTCCCGCGCGAGAGGCTCCGCAGCCGCCGTGTCCGAGCCTGCGCCTATTGACGCAGAACCAGCCTGCCGGCTCCGGCTTCGATGCGGGACAGGCGCGACAGGAAGGTCATGCCCAGCAGGCTCGCCCCGAGAGAGCCGCGCTCGGCGACATAGGCGTCGACATTGCGCAGCGCGACCGCGCCGAGACGCGCCTCGCGCAGCGTCACGCGCGCCATATGGGCGACGCCATTGGCGGTCTGGGCGGGATATTTGAAATCGGCGGGCGCCGGCAGATAGCCGATTGCAGCGGCGTCCTCATAGGACAGAACCACCGTGCTCGCGCCCGTGTCCACCAGCATGCGGACGCGCTGGCCTTCGATCTCGACATTGGCGGAATATTGGCCGAGCCGATCGGCGACGATGGTCGTCTCGCCCAGCGTCGCGCTCGGCGGCGCGGGCGCATAAGCGCGCGTCGGAGCGGCGTATTCCGCCTGAGGGCGGTAGGGAGAGGTCTTCGCCTGCACCTGCGAAAGAACGTGAACGAGCGATTGAGATGCGACAAGCGTGAAAAACGCGCCGCCGACGGCGGTTCGGACGATAGAGCTGGACATCGACATGGTCCCTTGACGCTGGCGACACACCGCCGGCTACGGAAGGCAGAGTAGCCGGGGGACCCTGCTCAATACTTAAGGCGTTCTCCGAATCTGGAACGCATCGCCGAGAAACCGCTCAGCGTTTTTTGGAGAGGCTGCGCTGCTCCAGCGCGGCCTCCGGCTCGGGCGTCGGATCGCGGACCGAGGGCGCCGAGCCGAAGCCGGCGCTCACCACATGGACGAGCGCGGTTCGCACGTCCCAGCCGTGATCGGTCAGCGCTATGTCGTAGCAGGCGCGCGGCTCGCCTATGTCGGGCTTCTTGCCCGCCTTCGCCTGAATGGCGAGCACCTTGGCCTTCGTCTGCGGATTGTCGACCAGCGTCGCGAGACCCCGATCCTGCAAATGGCGGTCGGTGCTGAAATCGTCGATCATCGACGTGGTCGCCAGCTCGAATTCGCAGAGATTGGCGAGCAGGCCGACCTGCAGCAACCGCAGCGCCATGCGAGGCTCGAGCGCGTTCAAATCGCGGGAGACGCGGCGCTTGTCCTTCGTGTCGAGCCGTTCGAAAAGATCGGACGGCACGCGCTTTTCGATCGTCGCTTCGCCGAAATCGAGCTTGACGCCGGCGATCTCCGCCCCGCGCAGCCCGCCGAAGCGATCCGCCAGAGCGGAAAGGCCGTCGCCGATCGCCTCGGCGTTCACGATGGCGAAGCCGATCGCCAGGACGAGGCCGAGCGTCGCGATCAGGCTTTTCAGCGCGGCGAGCGCGTCCTGCAACCCCTTGACGTCCATTTCGCCTCCAAAAATACGAACGATATCTCCGATGATAGCGGACGCCGGCCGGCTTCGCCATTCGGGCGTTGGGACGCCAATGGGCCGTTCTTCGTCGGCGGGGCCGACGCGGCGTCGCGCGCCGCCTGCGGACAGCGTTGTCTTTCGCGTAAGTAATTTGTCCGATTTGATGTTTCTGCGGCGGGCCGGAAAAATGCCGGCCTTGCATCCGAGGCGATCGGCACGGGTGGCGTTGCGCTCCCACAGATGCTTTTGTGGTCGAATGTTGACACAATCTCATTGCTAAACTATCAACAATTTGTTTCACGCGATGAGGCGCGGCCTCATAGATTGATAAATTTGGGGGCTATTCATGGGAACGGCGACGATTTCGTACACAATTCCGGCGAGCCCGCTCGGCGTCCCTGCGAATACCCAAATCGACGTGACGCTCAATCTGACCTATAGCGACACGCTCAATGGAGACGGATCATACACCGTCACCAACGCTACCGGGACCTACAAGGTCGGCAGCACGGCCTACCAGATCAACGGCGTTGTCGCCCCGGGCGGCGCGGAAGGGAACGACAATCACTTCTGGCCGGCGCAAAACGGTCCGAACAGCGCCTATGTCAATTTCAAGGGGATCAATTTCATCACCAATGATCCGACCGCGAATGGTAATGAGTTCATCACCGGCTATACCGGGCCGAACGTCGATTTCTACTACGACAGCGGCAGGAGCGCCTATCTCCAGGACACATTCAACGGCTCGGGCGGCTTCGTGAATGCGAATACTGTTTCTGTGACCATCACCTGTTTCGCGGCGGGCACGCTGATCCGCACGCCGCGCGGCGATGTCGCCGTCGAGAATTTGCGCGTCGGCGAGCTCGTCCTGACGGCGGGGGGCAAGGCGCGTCCGATCGTCTGGATCGGTCATCGGATGATCGACTGCGCGCCGCGCGCGACGCCACGCGACGCCTGGCCGGTGCGGATCGCGGCCGGCGCCTTCGCCGAGAAACGTCCCGAGCGCGATCTCTATGTCTCGCCCGCCCACGCCATCTGCGTCGATTTCCTCGGCGAGGTGCTGGTTCGTGCGACCGATCTGGTCAATGGCGCGACGATCACGCGCGTTCCGACCGAGGTCGCCGATTATTGGCACGTCGAGCTCGAGAGCCATGACATTCTGATCGCGAATGGCCTGCCGGCGGAAAGCTACAGCGCGACCGGCGAGCGCGGCGCTTTTTCTGAAAGCTACGGCGATGCGCGCGTCGAGCGCCTCTCCGAAGCGGATTTCTGCCGGCCTTTCGCGTCGGATCTCGTCGTCGCGGCCGTGCGCATGCAGCTCGAGACGCGGGCCGAGCGTCTCGGCTATCAGCGCGACTTCGACGCCGATTTGCGGCTCGTGGCGGATGGAGTCGAATATCGGCCGCTTCTGGCTGATGGTTCGGCGGTGTTTCTGTTCCCCCGGGCGGCGCAGGACATTCGCCTGCAGTCCTCGAGCTTCGTGCCCGCCGATGTCGGCTCTCATCCAGACAGCCGGCGGCTCGGGATTTCGATCTATGGCCTCTCCGCGTCGGACGGACGGACCGCGACGCAAATTCCTCTCGATGATCCTCGGCTCGCCTCCTGCTTTCATGCCGAGGAGGAGATGGACGGGACTGCTTGGCGCTGGACCATAGGCGGGGAGGCGATGATGCTGCCGTCATCGCTGTTCGAGCAGCTCTCCGGCTCCCATGTCGCGCTCGCCCTCGCCTATGAGTCGAGCGTTCGGCGCGGATGGGCGTCATCGCCCACGCCACATGCGGAAAAGAGCGCGCCGATGGCGCCGCGCAGGCTCTATGCGGTCCCGAGCGAGGCGTCGGACGCGCGCGCGGCCTGAGTCAGCGCCGCATAGGTCGGTCCCACGAGGAGCTCGACGAGCTCGGCGAAAGGGGCCGCCGCGGCGCGCTTGATCGCCGAATCTTCTTGGAATGCGACCGAAGGATTTTTGGCGTCGCTTCCGAGGACCATCGTCATCGCTGCGCGCGTCGCATCGTCGAGCGCAAGGCCGAAATGCGCCGGCAAGCGGTCGTATAGCGCCGAAGGCAGGTCGCGATAGTCGAGGATGAGGCTCCGGCCCGGGCGATGGGCAGCCAGCGCCGCTCGCCCGAAGGCCGCCATCACGCGGCAGAGATAGACTTCATTGCTCATATCGTCGAGGTCATCGGGCGCAAGCCCGAGGAGATGTGGCGGGATGTTTCCCTTCGTCGTGTCGACGCCGCCGGCTGCGCGCTGGGAGGCGAGAATCTCCAATGGATGACGACACAGGAAGACCCAGGGCGTATTCGGGAAGACGTCCAGAATCAGGGGAAGATCGAGCACATCCGCCGCGAAGAATTTCACGAAGACATGCTTCTCCTCTGGGAAGCGCCGTTGCGCGAAGGCGTTGACGATCCCTGCGAGCCAAGCGGCCCGCTGCGGCCGCGTCGCGGAGCCGAAGCGATCCGCCTGGAGAATGTTTCGGATAGGCGACGCTTCCGAGACGACGATATTGGCGGGATCCGCCGCGAGCGCTCGGCCGAGCAGCGTCGAGCCGCAGCGCGACATATGAAAGACGAAGCCCGTGGGCGCGAGGCCCGGCGGAACAAGATCGAGATCCGCCGCCAGAGTGCGTCTCTGGAACAATTGATTGAATGGCTGGGTGAAGGCCCGTGCGATCGTTTCGTAGTAGAAGGGCTCGGTGAAGCGCCGCGATCCGTGATGGCACCAATCGACGATCATCTCATCGCCGAGCCATGCAGCGCGATAGGGCGTCCAGCCGTTGAAATCGCGCGTGCTCATAGCACCGTCGCCCAGGGCGACAGCCAGAGGCGCTGGCCGACGCGGAGCGCCGACACGACATCCTCCGCGTCGAAGACGAAGCCCTGCTCTGCGCCCGCGGCGACAACGTCGTGGATAAAGGCGTCGATGTCTTCGATCGGCCGCAGACGCGCCACGAGATCGGCGCGTCCCCCGACGAAGAGGCGAAACTCTTGCAAGGCCTGTGGATTCTGCATTCGAGCGCCTTTCTGCGCGGCGATGAAAAGCGCCTCGAGCCAGTCGTTCACGGCGACGTCGAGAACGAGGTGGATGCGCGCGCGCTGTCCGTGATTGACGACGGAGTGCGGATCGGAGAGCCGCAGATACCAGCAGCTTCCGGCCTCCATCGCCACCGGGCGACCGTTGAGCGTGAAAACCACCTCGTCAGTGGTGACGATCGGAATATGGAGCCGCGCGACGCCCTGCGCGAAGTCGAGATCGAAATCGCGATGTTCCTTGATGATCGAGCCCGGGCCGAGACGCATCAGGCGAACCGAGAGCAGGGGACAGGCGAAATGCGTCAAGGCCTCTTCGCAGGACGGGAATAGACGCAGAAACGACGTGTCCGCGAAGTCGCGGCACAGCGGATCGGAATAGATCATCGTGATCGGATGCGTCGCGCCGGCCTTGGCGCGCAGCGGGATCACGCTCCAATCGCCCTCGTAATGCTCGGGCACGAAATGAGCGATCCAGTCCTCCGCTCGTTCCGCGATTTCCCCGCCGATCGATTCGGCGTCGAAGCGCAGCGGCAGCCGCAGGCGGTCCGGCAGGTCGGGGATGGTTCGGGGCGGTTCCGTCATTCGAAAGCGCGCGACGATCTCAAGGCCGCGCCGGAGCGTGGCGAATGGCTAGCTCGGCGTCGCCGTGCGACTCCCAGACGATCTGCAGCTCTGTCCGGGCGATCGGCGCGAAGCCGAGCCGGAGGAAGAGCCTGTTGCCGTCCACATTATGCAAGAAGGAGTGAAAACGAGCGGGAACGCCCGCCGCGCGCGCCTCGCGAACGAGCGCCCGCAGAAGACGTGCGCCGATTCCGCGGCTGCGCCATTCGGGCATGATCGCCAGATCGACAATTTGCAGAGCGTCGGCGTCGAGGTCGACGACGACGCGGCCGATCGGCAATTGCTCGATCTCCAATATCTGGTGACGGGCCTGCGGAAATTGCGCGCGATAGCCTGCGATCTGGCCCTGGAATTGCTGCCGCAGCAGCATGTCGCGGACCGATGGGTCGAGAAACGCGAAATCCTCGCCGGGCGGACGCGATAGACAGAAGAGGGCGAAACGAAACGCCGCATCGGCAGGCGTCTCGTCCCGCCGGCGCGGGAGGATTTCCCCCGCGCTCTCGTTCTCGTCTGCTTGCGCGCTCAAGGCCGGCCCTCAGTTGCGGGACGGGAAAATGCCTTGCAGAGCGATAATGTAGTTGATCACGGTGAAGGGGTTCAGCACCGAAAACGGTTGGCTGCCGCCCGTGTTCGAGATCATCGACGTCGCCATGGTGACGGCGGTGCCCGCATTGGCGGGTCCATAGACGGGCGTCGCGGATTTGCCCGATCCGATCTCGGCGAGAAAAGAGCCCGAGGGGCTCGGCACGCTCGCGGTGGTCGCCTGCGCGCTGACCAAATGCGAATGCGAGGGCATTTGCGCGGTCGTCAGCGTCGTGTTTTCGACGCCGGCCATTTCGCCGAGCGTGTAGGGAGCCATGCCGGGACCCTGGCCCTGGCCGACGATGGCGCGGCCGCGCAGGTCCGGCAGACCGAAATTCGTCTGTCCATTGCCGCCGTAAGTTGTGCCGAGTATGGAGAAAAGCGCCGTGTTCGACGCAATGCTGAGAAGCTGTCCTTGGCAGAGCGCCCAACCTTTCGGCGCGAAATTTCCGCCGAAAGCGACGATCATCCCGATAAAGGGTTCGGACATATATTCCTCCTCACATGAAAAAAAGACCAAAAGTGCGTCTTAATTTACCCGATTGCGAGGAAAAAGTCCACGGCGCCGGTCGAGGTGGGGAAGGGCTTCGGTCGATCCGATATCGCGGTCGGAGGCGCGATCTTCGCGAACAGGCCTCAAATCGCCGCGCCGACCCGCCGAGCCGGGAGGCGCGGTCGTCACACGCGCGCTTGCGCCCCGCCGCCGGTTCGGCTAAGGGGCTGTGCTTCATGCACTCCAGCCCGCCGGAAGAGCCGTGGCGCAGTCGAAGAAGCCAGTCGCGATCATCATGGGGTCCCAATCCGATTGGGCCACCATGCGGCATGGGGCCGAAACGCTCGAGGCGCTCGGCGTCGGCTATGAGACGCGCATAATTTCCGCCCATCGCACGCCGGACCGGCTCAGCGCCTTCGCCAAGGGCGCCGAGGCGGAGGGGTTCGAGGTCATCGTCGCCGGCGCCGGCGGCGCGGCCCATCTGCCCGGCATGACGGCGGCGCATACGACGCTTCCCGTGCTCGGCGTGCCGATCGAGACCGCGGCGCTCTCGGGGATGGATTCGCTGCTCTCCATCGTGCAGATGCCCGGCGGCGTGCCCGTCGGCACTCTGGCCATTGGCAAGGCCGGGGCGATCAACGCGGCTCTGCTGGCCGCCGCAATTCTCGCCCGCGGCGACGCCGATCTCCACGCGCGGCTGAAGGATTGGCGGCGGCGCCAGACCGAGCAGGTCGCCACCACGCCCCGCGACGACGCATGACGAAAACGACGAGTCTGCGTCCCGGGGCCACCATCGGAATATTGGGCGGCGGCCAGCTCGCCCGCATGCTGGCGAAGGCCGGCGCGCGGCTCGGCCTGCGCGCCCATGTCTTCTCGCCAGCGGCCGACGATTCCGCCTTCGAAGTCTGCGCCGCGCGCACGCTCGCTGCCTTCGAGGACCAGGCGGCGCTCGCCGCTTTCGCCGCGGCGGTCGACGTCGTGACTTATGAATTCGAAAATGTGCCGGCGGAGACGGCGGCTTTTCTCGAGGCGCATTCCGTCGTGCGGCCCAATCCGCGCGTGCTGGCGCTGACCCAGGATCGTCTCACCGAGAAGAATTTCGTCCGCGGCCTCGGCATAGAGACGGCGCCTTTCGAGAATGTCGAAAGCGTCGACATGCTGACGGCGGCGGCCGCGGGTCTCGGGCGGCCGTCCATTCTGAAGACGCGGCGCTTCGGCTATGACGGCAAGGGCCAGATCATGCTGCGCGAGGGCGCCGATCTCGCCGGCGTCTTTCAGTCGCTCGGCGGCGCGCCTTGCGTGCTCGAGGGCTTCGTGCCCTTTGCGCGCGAGGTCTCGGTGGTGGCGGCGCGCGGGGCGGACGGCGGCTTTCGCGCCTATGACGTCTGCGAGAACGTCCATGAGAATCATATTCTCGCGCTGACTGTCGCGCCGGCGCGGATTTGCGCGCAGACGGCGGCGGCGGCCGTCGAGATGGCGCGCAAAATCGCCGAGGCGTCCGATTATGTCGGCGTGATCGCGGTGGAGATGTTCGTCGTCGAGGACGCGGGCGGCGAGCGGCTCGTCGTCAATGAGATCGCGCCGCGCGTGCATAATTCCGGTCACTGGACGCTGGACGGCGCCGTGACCTCGCAATTCGAGCAGCATATGCGCGCGGTGGCCGGCTGGCCGCTGGGCTCGACGCATCGCCATGGCGCCCGCGTCGAAATGCGCAATCTGATCGGCGACGAGGTCGAGAAATGGCCGGAGCTCCTCGCGGAGGAGGGCGCCTGCCTCCACCTCTACGGCAAGAAGGAGACGCGCCCCGGCCGCAAGATGGGGCATGTGACGCGGGTGATCGCGGAAGACTGAGTGGGTGTATCAGCGCGCCTCCGCCACCCGACGCCGGCCCGCCGCCGCGTCTAGATTGCGCTCGACCAGCGGCGCTATGCCGGCGACGATGCGCTCGACGCCCGCCGCATTGGGATGAATATGGTCCTCCTGCATCAGCGCCGGATGTCCGAACACGCCGGCGAGGAAGAAGGGGTAGAGCGAGGCGCCCCAGCGCGCCGCGAGCTTCGGATAGATCTGGTCGAAGGTCACATTGTAGACGAAGCCGAGCTCGGGCTTCGACAGCATCCCGCCGATGACGACGCGCGTCCCGCGCTTCTTGTAGCCGTCGATGATCCAGTCGAGATTGCGCGCGACGACGGCGGGATCGGTCTGCATGAGCATGTCATTGCCGCCGAGCTCGACAATGACGACATCGGCGTCATAGTTCTGCGGCGTCGAGGCCAGGCGAGTGGCGGCGTCGGCCGTCGTGTCGCCGGCCATGGAGCCATTGACGATGTCGACATTGCGATAGCCGTCGGCGCGCAGCCGGCGCGCCAGCGCCGGGCCGAAGCCATAGCCCTCCGGGACGCCGAGGCTCGTGCTGAGGCTGTCGCCTAATATCAGCAGCTTGAGCGGCGCAGAGGGCTGGCTCCGCGCGGGCGCGCCCTGGATCGAAGCGGCAAGGGCGATCGCGGCTCCGAGAGCGGCGCCGAAGCGGAATATTTCGCGGGCCATGATTCAACCTCGAACGCAATGAATTGAAACGAGGCGGACCATAAAGACGGCGCGTCAAGCGACCGTAAAAAAAGCCCGGCGCATTCGCCGGGCTTCAGAAATCGAGAGCCTATAGCGGAGCTGTTACTCGGCGAATTCCATGATCACAGCATCGACGGCGAGGCTGTCGCCCGGCTTGGCCGCTATCTTCTTGATCTTCACATCGCGCTCGGCGCGCAGCACATTCTCCATCTTCATGGCCTCGACCATGCAGAGCGGCTCGCCGGCCTTCACCTCCTGGCCCTCGACGACGTCGATCGTCTTGACGAGGCCGGGCATGGGGCAGAGCAGATGCTTGGAGACGCCGACATTCTTCTTCTTCGGCATCAGCGCGTTGAGCGCGGCCTCGCGCTGGGTGAAGACGCGCGCGTCCACCGCCACGCCCTGATGCGAGAGCTGGAAGCCGTTGAGGATCGGCCGCACCTGCACATAGATGGCGGCGCCGTCGATGGCCCCCTCGAAGACCGGATCGCCCGGTCGCCAAGAGGAGGAAATGCGCCGCGTGCGGCCGTCCTCCTCCTCGAAATGAACGATCAGCGCCTCGCCCTGCGTGTCCAGCGTCACATGGAAAAGCTGGTCGCCGAGCGCGCAAACGCGCTTGCGCTCGAACTCGAAGGGGCGGCCATGAGCGAGCTGGCCGCTGATGAGGCGCTTGCGTTCATTGCCGATATGATCGATCAGCGCGGCGACGGTGGCCAGCACATGGGCGCTCTCGCCGTCCGGCTGCGGAGCGGCGAAACCGCCCGCATATTCTTCCGCGATGAAGCCGGTGGAGAGCCGGCCGGCACGCCAGCGCTCATGCTGCATCAGCGATGCGAGGAAGGGGATGTTGTGGCGAATGCCGTCGATGACGAAGCGGTCCAGCGCGCCGCCCTGGGCGTCGATCGCCGCGAGGCGGTCCGGGCCATGGGTGACGAGCTTGGCGATCATCGGATCGTAATGGATCGAGATCTCGCGGCCTTCGGCGACGCCCGTGTCATTGCGCACGGTGATCGCGCCCTCGCGCTTCTCCTCCGGCGGACGGTATTTCACCAGCCGGCCGATGGAGGGCAGGAAGTTGCGGGTCGGGTCCTCGGCGTAGATGCGGCTCTCCACCGCCCAGCCGTTGATCGTCACCTTCTCCTGGCGTAGCGACAGCGGCTCGCCGGCGGCGACGCGGATCATCTGCTCGACGAGATCGATGCCGGTGATGAGCTCGGTGACCGGATGCTCCACCTGAAGGCGGGTGTTCATCTCGAGGAAGTAGAAGCTCTTGTCCTGGCCGGCGACGAATTCCACCGTGCCGGCCGAATCATAATCGACCGCCTTGGCGAGAGCGACGGCCTGCGCGCCCATGGCGGCGCGGGTCTCCTCGTCGAGGAGCGGCGAGGGCGCCTCCTCTATCACCTTCTGATTGCGGCGCTGGATCGAGCACTCGCGCTCATTGAGGTGAATGACATTGCCGTGCTTGTCGCCCAGCACCTGAATTTCGATATGGCGCGGGTTGACGATGAATTTCTCGATGAAGACGCGGTCGTCGCCGAAGGAGGACGCGGCCTCCGAGCGGGCGCGGTTGAAGCCCTCGACCACTTCATCGGCCTTGAACGCGACGCGCATCCCCTTGCCGCCGCCGCCGGCCGAGGCCTTCAGCATGACGGGATAGCCGATCTCGTCGGCGATGCGGACCGCCTCCTCGCCGTCCTGGATGACGCCGAGATAGCCCGGCACGACGCTGACATTGGCGGCGGAGGCGAATTTCTTCGACTCGATCTTGTCGCCCATCGCCTCGATCGCGCGCGGATTGGGGCCGATGAAGACGAGACCGGCCTCGGCCAGCGCCCTGGCGAAAGCGGCGCGCTCGGAGAGAAAGCCATAGCCCGGATGCACGGCCTCGGCGCCGGTCTGCTTGCAGGCCGCGACGATCTTGTCGATGAGCAGATAGGATTGCGCGGCGGGGGGCGGGCCGAGATGGATCGCCTCGTCGGCCATTTCGACATGAAGCGCGTCGGCGTCGGCGTCCGAATAGACGGCGACGGTCTTTATGCCCATGCGGCGAGCGGTCTTGATGATGCGACAGGCGATCTCGCCACGATTGGCGATCAGAATTTTACGAAACATGCGCGCCCCGATACATGCGGAACGGCGCGCCTGCCGTTTTCGATCGCCGAAAAAAGCGGGCGCGCCGGGATTTGGTCTTCGTCAGGCCTTGGCCTCGGTCGCATCGTCCGGGTGGTTGATCTCCACCTTGTCGACGATGCCGAAATCCTTGGCCTCCTCGGCGGACATGAAGTGATCGCGATCGAGAGTCTTGTCGATCGTCTCATAGTCGCGGCCGGTGTGCTTGACGTAGATTTCGTTGAGACGCCGCTTGATCTTCATAATGTCCTCCGCATGGCGGAGGATGTCCGAAGCCTGGCCCTGGAAGCCGCCCGAGGGCTGATGCACCATGATGCGGGCGTTGGGCAGAGCGATGCGGTTGCCGGCCTCGCCGGCGCAGAGCAGCAGCGAGCCCATCGAGGCCGCCTGGCCGATGCACAGCGTCGCGACCTTGGGCCGGATATATTGCATCGTGTCGTAGATCGCGAGGCCGGAGGTCACCACGCCGCCCGGCGAGTTGATGTAGAGATAGATCTCGCGCTTCGGGTTCTCGGCCTCGAGGAACAAGAGCTGGGCGATGATGACCGAGGCCATATGGTCCTCGACCTGGCCGGTCAGAAAGATGATTCGCTCGCGCAGCAGGCGCGAATAGATATCGAAGCCGCGCTCGCCGCGGCTCGTGTTCTCGATCACCTGGGGGATCAGATATTGATTGTAGACGTCGATCGGATCACGCATCTGTTTTGCGCCTTTTTTCGATTTGACTGGCCTGCGACCGGAGCGCCGTGAGGGCGAGAGCGTCGTGCTCCCGGCCTCGCGGCGGTCTCTTCGACCCGCCGTGCTTTCCCCGAAGTCGAGTGAAAGCCACGAGCCAGCTTTTGACTCGTTGGTAGCATATTGCGGCAGGCCGTCCAGACACAAACCGCAAAAGGGGCGCGCGGGAACCCCGGGGCCGCCCTTAGAGCGCTTTCCGATCGAACGGAATCGTTCGATCGATCAGAATTCGCTCCACCGAAAGAAAGCCAGATCGCTATCCGATCCGATCGGATAGCGATCTCGTGGGCCGCGGGTCGGCAGGCCGGATCAGGCGGCGGGCTGCGCCAGATCGTCGTCTTCCTCGGCCGCGAGCAGCTCCTCGCGGGTGACGGTCTTGTCGGTGACGCTGATCTTGGTCACCAGATGGTCGACGACCCGCTCCTCATAGAGGGGCGCGCGAATCTGGGCGAGCGCCTGCGGATTGTTGCGATAAAAGTCCCAGACCTGCTTCTCGCGGCCCGGAAAGGCGCGCACGCGCTCGACCAGCGCGTCGGTCACATCCTTGTCCTCGACCGTCACCCCGGCGCCCTGGCCGATCTCGGCCAGCACCAGGCCGAGGCGCACGCGGCGCTCGGCGATCTTGCGATATTCCGCGCGGGCGGCGTCCTCGGTCGTGGCCTCGTCCTCGAAGCTCTTGCCGGAGCGCTGGCGCTCGGCCTCGAGCTGGTTCCAGATCGTGTCGAACTCCTGGGAGACCAGACCTTCCGGCAGATCGAAGGAATATTTCTTGTCCAGAGCGTCGAGCAGGGCCCGCTTCAGCTTGGCGCGCGAGGCCTTGGCGAAATCCGCCTCGAGATTGCCGCGCACGGCGAAAGTGAGCTCGGCGAGCGATTCGAAGCCGTATTTGACGGCGAAAGCGTCGTCGAGCGGCAGCTCCGCGGGGGCGGCCACGGCCTTGACCGTCACGTCGAATTCGGCGTCGCGGCCAGCGAGCGTCGGGACGCCGTAATCGGCCGGGAAGGTCACCTTGACGACGCGCTGCTCATCCTTGGCCGCGCCCTCGAGCTGCTCCTCGAAGCCGGGGATGAAGGAGCCCGAGCCGATGACCAGATTGATGTCGCCGCCGGTTCCGCCCTCGAAAGGCTCGCCGTCGAGCTTGCCGGCGAAGTCTATGGTGAGGCGGTCGCCCTTGGCGGCGGCGCCCTCCTTGTCCGCATATTCGCGGATGCGGTCGGCGAGGTCGGAAATGGCCTTCTGGACCTCCTCCTCGGCGACCTCGGCGATGGGGCGCTCGATCGCTATGTCGTCGAAGGCGCCGAGCTCGATCGCCGGCAGAACCTCGAAGGCGACCGAATAGGAGAAGTCGCCTTCGGCCTCCAGCGCCTTCTCGACCGCGGCCTGATCGGTCGGGAAATCGAGACGCGGCTCCATCGCGACGCGCAGGCTGTTGTCCTCGACGATCTTGCGATTGGCCTCGTTGACGGCCTCCTGCAGGACCTCGCCCATAATGCCTTTGCCGTAGATCTTCTTGAGATAGGAGAGCGGCGCCTTGCCCGGCCGGAAGCCCTTGATCTGCGCCTTGCCCCGCAGCTCGACGAGCTGCGACTCGAGCTTGGCCGCGAGCTCGCCGGCCGGAAGCACCACTTTGAATTCGTGTTTCAAGCCCTGCGCCAGGGTCTGCGTCACCTGCATGTCGTTTTGCCTTCTCGAATCTCGACCAGTCCGGCGCTCGCCGGGAAAATATCTCTGTCGCCGGCGCGCGTCGCTGGTGCGGGCGGAGGGAGTCGAACCCCCACGACTTGCGTCACCGGAACCTAAATCCGGCGCGTCTACCAGTTCCGCCACGCCCGCCGCCCCGACGCGCAAACGCCCGACGAGCCGACGGCTCGACGGGGCGAAACGCCAAAGGACCGAAGCGCCGAGCCGTCCGGCGTCGAAACGCTCGCGGCGACGTGCGAAACCCCGGCCTCGAAATACCGGCGTCGACGCGCGGACGCCGCCACGCGCCGGCTCGGGCGGGGGGCTCTATAGCACGCCGCGCAGCCGGCGCTAAAGAAAATGTCATGGGAAGGATGCTATCCGCTCGCTGTTGAAAGCCGAGCGCCGGTCTGGCCATATGCGGCGGCGAGGAGAAATCGGAGAGCCCATGCCGTCCAAATGCTCACGCCGCGCCTTTCTGGGCGGAGTCGCCGCAACCCTCGTCTCCCTCGACGCCCGCGCCGAGCCGCCGGCCGCCGGGCGCGAGACCAAGGGGCTAGAGACCAGAGGGCTCACGACGCTGGAAGCGCGCAAGGGGACGGCGCGCCTCTTGCCGGAGCCCGCCCATGCCACGGAAATTTGGGGATTCGGCGCGAAGACTCCTGGGCCGCTGCTGCGCCTCGCGCAGGGCGAGGAGCTCGCCGTCGGCCTCGTCAACGGCCTCGACAAGCCGCTCTCCCTGCATTGGCACGGCATGCGCGGCGACAACGCCATGGACGGCGTCGCTCCGCTGACCCAGGCCGAGGTCGCGCCGGGCGGGCGATTCGACTATCGGCGCAAGGCGCTCGACGCCGGCCTCTTCTGCTATCGCCCCTCGGTTTTCGGGACGACGCCGGAGCTCTGCGGCCGCGGCCTGAAGGGGCTTCTCGTCGTCGACGAGCCGAAGCCGCTGGACGCCGACGCCGATCTGCTGCTCGTCCTCGACGATTGGCGGCTGGCCAAGGACGGCGTGATCGAAGGCGATTTCGCCGCGCCCGCCGCCGCGGCCGGGGCAGGGCGCATCGGAACGCTCGTCGCCGTGGACGGCGCGCCGGCGCCGGCGCGCCGCGATTTTGCGCCCGGCGCGCGCATTCGCCTGCGCTTCGCCAATCTCGCCAATGCGCGAATCATGTTCGTCGGCTTCGAGAATATCCAGCCTTTCGTGGTCGCCGTGGACAGCCAGCCCTGCGACGCATTCGAGCCGGTGCGGCGCACCATTCCAGCGGCGCCCGGCGCGCGATTCGAAGTGCTGTTCGATCTGCCGCAGGCGGAGAATGCGAGCGCAAAGCTCGTCCTGCGCGGGATCGACGAGCCGGACCGCGATCTGGCGATCTTCACCACGAGAGGCGCCAAGGCGCGCGCCCGGCCCGCCATAGCGGCGCTGCCGCAGAATCCGCTGCTGCCGACAGAGATCAAGCTGCAGGCGGCCAAGAAGGTCGATCTCATTTTGGAGCCGCCAGCGTCGCCAGGGGCGGGCTGGCGTATCAATGGCGCGGCGAGCAAGGCCTATGGCGGGCCGCCGCTGTTTCAGGTGAAGCGCGGCAGCCCGGTGACGCTCGGCTTCGTCAATCGCGCCGAGGTCGCGGTCGTCATGCATGTGCACGGCCATTGCGTGCGACTTCTTCACGATCTCGACGATGGATGGGAGCCTTATTGGCGCAATGGCGTCGTCGTGCCGCCGGGCAAGACCAAGCATGTGGCCTTCGTCGCCGACAGCCCCGGCAAATGGGCGGTCCATGACGATATTCTGGAGCATGAGGCGGCCGGACTCGCCGCCTGGTTCGAGGTGAAGTGACTGGCGCGAACAGGAGGGGGGCGCCCCGTGCGACGGCGATGCGTCACTTGAAAAGCGCATGGTTTCGAGCATTGAATTTACCAAAAAGCAGATAAATGGCAATATGATGCGTATGAGCAACAGCTTCTTGACCTTCGGCGGGCGACGGTAGATCGAGCTATTTCGTATCGATAGGACGCGGCGGTCGCCGAGAGGCTCACGTCCGAATCCTGGATTGATCCGGTGTCGACATGAATAGAGATGTTTCCGTGTATCATCCTCGAGACCCACGGGATTTTCCCAATTGGGAGTTCGAGCATCTCGACGTGGAATACGATCCGGCGACGCAGGCCGTGTGGATGCAATACAAGGCGTCGGCGCCACACTTCTACCCTATCGAAATGTTCTTGGAAATTCTGGACCTGCGCGAATCTGTGCGGGCGCTTTTCGAATCCGGCGTCGTGCGCGATTGGCCGGTGCGCTATTTCGCGGCCGGCTCCAACAAGGACACGGTCTTTGCGCTCGGCGGCGATCTCGCGATGTTCGTCGACATCATCAAGCAGCAGAAGCGGGATTTCCTCACGCGATATGCGCATGTCTGCATCGATGTGATGTATGGACTCCGGACGGCCTTCTCGCTTCCGATCGTGACGCTCTCCGCTGTCCACGGCCAGTGTCTGGGCGGCGGATTCGAAGGCGTCCTGGTGACGGATTTTCTCATCGCCGAAGAGACGGCCAAATTCGGCGTTCCGGAAGTCGCGTTCAACACCTTTCCGGGAATGGGAGCGGTGACGCTGCTCACGCAGAGGGTCGGCTCGGCGATGACCGAGACGATCATTTCGAGTGGAGCCGTTTACTCTGGCCTTGAAATGCACCAACGTGGCATAGTCGATGTGCTGGCCGCGAGCGGCCATATTCGCGCGGCCGCAGACGCCTGGATGGCGGAAGGCGGTGAAGAACGCTGGCTCCGTCGTCGGACGCTGGCGGATGCGAGGCGGAGCTGCTTTCCCGTTTCTCACGAGGAGCTGCTTCAGATCGTCGATTTATGGGTCGATTGCTGTTTCTCGGTCACAGATCAGGACCTTCGCCACATGTCGCGGCTCGTGGCGGCGCAGAAGCGATTGCCTGCGCGACGGCAATCGGAGCCGACGCCGAACCGCGATGGGAAAGGTTGACGCATGGCCGAACCCGATATCGATCAGATGGGCTCCGAGGTCCAGGAAGAGATCCATCGCGATCTCGTGGAAACGCTTTTCGACACACCCGGATCATTCATCGTCGCGTTGATCGGAGGGCCTCTCGCCCCGGTCAGCGCCTGGTTCATGACCGGAGACGGCGTCTATCTTTGTCTCACGGCCGTGATGCTCGTCGTCGCCGCCTATCGCGTGCAGGTGCTGATCGCGCATTCGCGCGCCCCGCTGGCGGCGCGACGCAAGGACGCGCGACGTTGGGAAATCCTCTACGGCATAGGAGGAGTCGGCTTTGTAGGCGCGCTCGGCGTGACCGTCGCGATTTTGTTCCAGCGCCACCCGGACGACGTCGCCTTTTATTACGGCCTCGTTCTGATGATGAGCGGGGTCGGCGCGCTGGCCGGCAGAAACGCGGGCAGTCCGCCGATCGTGCTGGCCCAGGTCATAACCTTGTGCATGCCCTTGGCCGTGGTCAGCGTCCTGCATCCGGACAAGCGATATTGGGGCGTCGCTCTGATTCTGGTCCTCGAGACCATGTCGATCAGATCAGTGTCGAAGTTTTTGTATCGGAATCTTCAATCGGCGCTGAGCAATGGCCGCGATGCGGACACGCAGCGGCGGCGTTTCAAATCCGCGCTGAACAGCATGACACACGGCCTTTGCATGGGCCGGGCGGACATGACGCTCACCGTCGTCAATCGCCGCCTGCACGAGTTCTTCGGCCTCGATCCGGACGCGGCGCCGAAGAATCTCGCCGAGCTCACCGCCATGATCGCGAAAAGCACGCACATGTCGCGCGAGGACGCCCAGATATTTCTCGACCAATGGACGTCGCGCGCGTCGCTCCCGCGCACCGACGTCTTCTCGCGCGAGGTCGGCGACCGGATTTATGACTTTCGGTGCGAGCCGGCCGACAACGGAGCCTTCGTCACCGTCGTCGAGGATGTGACCGAGCAGCGTCGCGCCGCGCGCGAGATCGAGCGCATCGCGCATTTCGACACATTGACCGATCTCGCCAACCGTTTCCAATTCCAGCAGCGATTGGAGCGCGATCTCCGGCACATTCGCAAGCGTGGATTGAGCCTCGCCATGCTCTGCATCGATCTCGATCAGTTCAAGGAGGTCAACGACACGCTCGGCCATACGATCGGCGACCTGCTCCTCTGCGCGGTCGCCGAACGTCTGCGCGACTGCGTGCGCTCCGTCGACATGGTCGCCCGTTTCGGCGGCGACGAATTCTGCATTCTCATGCATCCGACGATCGAGAGGCCTCCCGCCGATGCGCTGGCGGCGCGCGTCATCGAGGCGATCGGCCGCCCCTATGTCATCGAGGGGCACACGATCGTGATCGGCGCCAGCGTCGGCCTGTGCGTCGCGCCGCGAGACGCGGCGTCGGCCGAGGGCCTGCTGAAATGCGGCGATCTCGCAATGTATCACTCGAAGGCCGCGGGACGCCGGCAGGCCATTTGGTTCGAGACGGCGATGGAGGATGCGCTGCTCAACAAGCGGCGCATCGAGCGCGAGCTGCGCGAGGCGCTGCGGAACGAGACGCTCGAGGTCCATTATCAGCCGATCTTCGACGCGCGCGATCAATCCGTGTCGACCTGCGAAGCGCTGACCCGTTGGCGACATCCGCAATTGGGCTATGTGCCGCCCTCCGCCTTCATTCCGATCGCGGAGGAGACGGGGATGATCGTCGAGCTCGGCGAATGGGTGCTGCGCCGAGCCTGTCGCGACGCACGTTTGTGGCCCACCAGCGCGCGGGTCGCCGTCAATTTTTCGTCGCGGCAGTTTCAGCAGCCCGATATGATCGAACGTGTCCGCAACGCGCTCCGGGCCGCCGAATTGGAGCCCGAGCGGCTCGAGATCGAGATCACCGAATCGACCCTCATGCAGGACACGGAGGACGCCGCCGCCAAGATCGAGGCGCTGCGCGCTCTCGGCGTCCGTCTGTCGCTCGACGACTTCGGAACGGGCTTCAGCAGCCTCGGCTATCTAAATCGCTTTCCGGTCGACAAGGTGAAGCTCGACCGAAGTTTCGTGTCGGAGCTCAGCACCTCGGGCAAGACCCAGGCGATCGTCGGCGCGGTCTCGCTGCTGACCGCCGAGCTCGGCATCGATCTCGTCGCGGAGGGCGTCGAGACCCACGAGCAGCGGGTGCTTCTCCTCGCCAAGAATGTGTATTTGATGCAAGGCTTTCTGTTCAGCATGGCGAAGCCGCAGGCCGAGCTGGCTCAGATCTTCTCCGGCGCGGCGCGCGGCGGCAAGCTGAAAGTCGTCGCCTGACGATCGGCCGAGCGCCCGCGCGGAGCGGACGCTCGGCCGATCGTCTTTCTTCCCGCGGGATCAGACACGCCGATTCGCCGCCGCGGCCACCGCCTGCCGGCGAACCGGCGGCGCGCTGATGCGCTGCGCGCGAAACATGCTGTAGGAGGAGTTGTAGCGGCGTCCGCACTGCCGCACATAGCTCTCCGCGCCCATCAGGCCTTCGCCATTTTCGACGATGTGCTTGACCAGGCCGAGCTCCTGCATCTGCTCGGCGGTGAGGATCTCTCCATTTTCCATGAGCCGCTCCGCCTTCACGAAGCCGAGCTTCTGCGCGAGCGCGCCATAGACGCCGACCGCCGAGGCGAGATCGGCTTCGAAGCAGAAGCGCGCATAGCGATCCGCCACCATCATCGAGCAGGACAGAGCGAAGTCCAGATCCGCTCCGTTCAGATAGGTTCTAGCCCACGCGATCGAGATCACCGGAGCATCGAGGATGAGGCGAGCGGTCGCCGACGCCAGCTCGTCGAAGCCGTCTGCGGCGACAGCGTTAGCGTCGTCGCAATGCGCGAAGTCGAAAACCAGATATTTGAGCCCCGGCAGATGGCCTTCCGAGATTCTACGCAGCAACAAGCTCAAGCCGTCGATGCTGTCTCGATCAAAACCGCAGCCGAGTTTGCTCACCAGGATCGTATCCAGCTCGTCCATGCGATGGATCTCCAGCGATGAGCGCTGACGGATGAAATCCAGCGGATCCGAAAAGTCGGACGCTGAAACATAAGTCTCGGTGGCGACAGCGGAGGAGATGTCGTTTTTCGAAACTACCGCATTCATGTTCCGTCTCCTATCTCGAATGGTTTCGCAATTCTTACCGAGTTACTTAAATTTTTAAAGAAATTTCGGCCGCGTCTTCGGTCATGGTTAATTCCCATGGCCAAAAATTACGTACGTACGTTAGGGATTCGAGCGGCCTGAGCAGGCTGCGACTTTTTGCCGCTGGTGGGATATCCAAGTTGCGAATTTCCTGCCCGAAAGTGCGGAATCGGCCGGATCGGCGACGGCCGGCGGTAGCCGGAAATCCGCGTTCGACCTCCGCCGATCACGGCGGGCCGCGGCATTTTCGCGCCCTTGCATTCGCAGACGAAAACTTCGTCCCTATGTCGATGAGAGTGTGTGCTAAAAGCCGGGAGCGGCAGCCGGCCCGTCAGGCCCGAGTCGTATCGCGGTCGTCGACGCGACAGTCGGCGAGAGTGAGTTCTGCAGCCGCTCGCAGAAGCGGTGAAAACATGGATAGGGAGAGGAAAGATGAATCTTCGACTTCTGGTCGCTCTTGCCATGGCGACGGCCGGACTGGTCGGCGAGGCCCATGCGCATGGCGGCGTGAGCCTCGACTCCGGTCAGTGCATCATGAAGATCGGCCCCGACACGATGAATTTCACCGGCTATCAGCCGCTGAAATCGCGCGAGGTCTTCTGCGACGATATTCCCGATGTCGGTCCGACCATCATCGTGCTGGACGCGGTGCAGGACGAGCTGCGCGACATGGCGCTGGAAATCCGCATTCTTCGCAATGTCGGACAGGCCGACGACAATGAGAATCTGGAGCAGAACACCGAAGTCTATGTGCCGGCGAAAAAATACCGCACCGGCACGCTCAACTTCGAATATAATTTCACCAAGAAGGGCAATTTCGTCGGCCTGGTGAAGGCGACGGCGGACGACGGGCGCGAATATGTCTCGCGCTTCCCCTTCGCGGTCGGCACGACCGAGGACAAAAACATCATTATCGCGGTGTTCTTCGCCGCTCTCGGCCTCATCGGCTTCGGGCTCTGGTACAAGAACAGCTTCCTCGACAAGAAAAAGAAGTCGGCCTGACCGCCGCAGAGCGAATGCTCCGGCCGGGTAGGGGACCCGGCCGGAACGCGCCTTTTCAGGCCGATCGCATTCAATTCATCTCGACGATGCGTCCGTCGCAGAGCGTGACTCGACGGTCCATCTGATCGGCGAGCGCGAGATTATGCGTCGCGACCAGCGCCGCGAGTCCGGTGTTGCGCGCCAGCGTCAACAATGTCGCGAAGACATGCTCCGCCGTGCGCGGATCGAGATTGCCGGTCGGCTCGTCGGCGAGCAGCACATGCGGCGCATTGGCGACGGCGCGGGCGATGGCGACGCGCTGCTGCTCGCCGCCCGAGAGCTGCGAGGGCAGGTGCCGCGCCCGCGCGCCGAGCCGCAGATAATCGAGCAGCTCGGCGGCGCGCCGTTCCGCCTCGCGGCGGTCCAGCCCATTGATCGCCTGCGGCAGCGCGACATTCTCGAGCGCCGAAAACTCCGGCAGCAGATGATGGAACTGATAGACGAAGCCGATCGTCGAGCGGCGCAGGCTGGTGCGCTCATTGTCGCTCATGTCCGAGGTCGCGCGTCCGCCGATGATGACCTCGCCATCGTCGGCGCGCTCCAGCAGGCCGGCGATATGCAGCAGAGTCGATTTGCCGGCGCCCGACGGCGCGATCAGCGCCACCGTCTCGCCGGCCGAGAGGGTGAGATCGGCGCCGAGGAGAATATCCAGCCGTCCATCGCCTTCGCGATAGTGGCGGGCGACGCCGGAAAGCTCGAGAACGGTCATGGGTCTCACTCGTGGCGAAGGGCGTCGATCGGATCGAGGCTCGCCGCTTTCCAGGCCGGATAGATGGAGGCGAGAATGGCGAGGACGAGCGTCATGACGACGACGAGCGCCACCTCGCGCGGCTCGACGATGGAGGGCAGGCGCGACAGGAAATAGAGCTCCGCCGGAAACAGATTGGCGTGCATGAGATTATTGAGCAGCAGCCGGATCGCGTCGAGATTTTTGGCCAGCGTCAGACCGAGCAGAAAGCCGGCGAGATCGCCGACGACGCCGATCGACGCGCCGATGATGAGGAAGATGCGCAGCACCGCGCCGCGCGTCGCGCCCATGGTGCGCAGAATGGCGATGTCGGAGGATTTGTCCTTCACCAGCATGGTGAGGCCGGAGACGATGTTGAGCGCCGCCACCAGCACGATCAGCGTCAATATGATGAACATCACATTGCTCTCGACCTGCAGCGTGTCGAAGAAGGTCTTGTTGCGCTGCCGCCAGTCGGTGAGCATCAGCGGCCGATCGAGATTGGCGTCTATGTCGGCGCGGAATTTGTCGACGGCGTCGGGCGCCTCGAGAAACGCCTCGATCAGCGTCACCTCATTCTCGTGATTGAAGAACAATTGCGATTCGGCGAGCGGCATATAGACGAAGACGCGATCATATTCCGACATGCCGATCTGGAAGATCGCCGTCACCGGATAGGCTTTTATGCGCGGCGCGACGCCGAAGGGCGTCGATGCGCCCTTGGCGATGAGAATGCTGATATTGTCGCCGACGCGCACGCCGAGCGTCTCGGCGAGGCGTTGGCCGATGGCGACGCCGCCGCCGCTGTCGAAGCCCTGGAAGGTTCCGTCCTTCACATTGCCGGCGAGGCCCGGCAGGCGCAGAATGTCCTGCTCGCGAATGCCGCGCACCAGCGCGCCCGACTGCCCATAGGGGGAGGAGACGCCGGCCGCGCCCTCGACCATCGGCACGACGAGCTTGACGCCGGGCAGGCGCTGCATCCGCGCCGTGACCTCGGTCCAATCGGTCAGCGGGCGCTCGGCCGCCTGCACGAAGGCGTGGCCGTCGATGCCGACGATCTTGTCCATCAGCTCGCGATGAAAGCCGTTCATCACCGACATCACGACGATGAGCGTCGCGACGCCGAGCATGATGCCCAGAAAGGAGAAGCCGGCGATCACCGAGACGAATCCATTGGCGCGCCGCGCCCGCACATAGCGGAATGCGACGACCCATTCGAAGGGCGCGAAAACGCGCGTGCGCGGAGGCGGCTCGATCTCGACCTGGGAAGACAAAGTAGATTCGCTCATTTCGGCATTGTGCCCATCCGCTCGAGCCTTTCAAGCGCGCCACAGAAATGGGCGTTTCTCATGTGAGAGAGGCGAATCGAAGGCGGGGGCGCGGGGCGAGTGGCGGAAAGCCGACAAGCGCCCCGACGAGCGCTCTGGCCGGATCGCTCGCCGGGCCCCGCTCGGCGAGAAAAATTAACGCTTGGCCCTTAATTTGCTGCACTGCGGTCACCACCTCGAGGTTCGGCGGTGGGCTATCGAGGAGAATGACACTATGGGTTCGATCGCCCAGCTGAAGAGCGCGCCGCGCAAGGCGCATGGCGCTGTTCACGACAATGTCGAGCTCGATCGCTTCGAGCTCGATCTCGCAGACGGCACCGCCGTCGCCTATTATCGTCTGGCGCCCGGCGCCCTCGTCTTCACCCATACGGAGACGCCGCCGGCGCTGCGCGGCCAGGGCGCGGCCTCGGAGCTGATTCGCGGAGCGCTGGAATGGGCGCGGGCGCGGGGTCTCAAGGTCGTTCCCGAATGCTCCTTCGTGGCCGATTACATCGCGCGTCATCACGAGTTCGCCGATCTCGTCCTGCGCAAATCGGCCTGAGGCGAGCCTACCCCTCGTCCGATAGCGCGAGCCATTGATCTTCCGCCTCGGCGAGCGCCGTGGCGAGATCGGCGCGTTGCTGGGCGAGGCGGTTCGCCTCTTGTGGATTGCGCGAGAAAGCGTCCGGATCGGCGAGCGCCGCATCGACGCGCGCCAAGAGCTCGCCGAGCTTCTTCATGCGGTCTTCCGATGCGGCGAGCTTGCGACGCGCCTGGCCGGCGTCGCGCTTTCCCTCGACACGGCGCGGCTTCTCGCGCGGCTCCTCCTCCTTGCGCGCGTCCCGCGCGTCGCCATTGGCGCGCGCCAGCACAGTGCGGGCATATTCGTCGACGTCGCCGTCGAAAGCGCGCACCGTGCCGCCTTCGACCAGCCATAGCCGGTCGGCGCAGGCCTCCAGCAGATAGCGATCATGCGAGACGAGCACGATGGCGCCCTCATGGGCGTTGATCGCCTCGACCAGCGCGGCGCGGCTGTCGATGTCGAGATGGTTCGTCGGCTCGTCGAGAATGAGCAGATGCGGTCCGGCGAAGGAGGCGACGCCGAGCAGTAGCCGCGCCTTCTCGCCGCCGGAGAGACGCTCGATCTTCGTTTCCGCGCGGGCGCCGGAAAATCCGGTCTGGGCGGCGCGCGTTCGAATGCGCGCCTCGGGCGCGCCGGGCATCAGCGCCGCGAAGACGGAGTAGGGCGTGTCCTGCTCGTTCAGATCGTCGATCTGATGCTGGGCGAAGAAGCCGGCCTCGAGCTTCGCCGCCCGCACCACATTGCCGCTCTGCGCCTCGAGCCGTCCCGCCAGCAGCTTGGCGAAAGTCGATTTGCCATTGCCGTTGGAGCCGAGCAGGCCGATGCGATCGTCGTTCGAGAGGCTCAGCGACAGGCGCGACAGCACGGTGCGATCGCCATAGCCGACGCTGACATTCTCGAAGGCGATGATCGGCGGCGACAGAGGCTTTTCCGGCGAAGGCAAATAGATGGGCAGCACCTCGTCGTCGACGATGGCGGTGACGGGCTGCAGTCTGGAGAGCATTTTGAGGCGCGACTGCGCCTGCCGCGCCTTGGTCGCCTTGAAGCGGAAGCGATCGACGAAGGCCTGCAGCTCGCGGCGGCGCTCCTCCTGCTTCTTTCCCGCCTTGGCGGCGAGCGCGCGCGCCTCGAGCCGCTGCGCCTCGAAGGCGCTGTAATTGCCCTTGTAGAGCGTCAGACGACCGCGCTCGAGATGCAGAATATGGGTCGAGACGGCGTCGAGCATGTCGCGATCATGGCTGATGACGACGACATTCGCCGGATAGCGCGCGAGATAGTCGACGAGCCAGAGCGTGCCCTCGAAATCGAGATAATTGGTCGGCTCGTCGAGCAGAAGAAGCTCCGGCTGCGAGAACAGCACGGCGGCGAGCGCGACGCGCATGCGCCAGCCGCCCGAGAATTCCGACAGCGGACGCTGCTGCGCCTCCGCATCGAAGCCGAGGCCGGAGAGGATGGCCGCCGCCCGCGCCGGCGCGGCATGGGCGTCTATATCGACGAGGCGCGTCTGAATCTCGGCGATCTCATGGGGGTCGATCTCGGTTTCGGCGCGCTCCAGCAGCGTGGCGCGCTCCGTGTCGGCGGCGAGCACGAAATCGACCAGCGCCGTCGCGCCGCCGGGCGCCTCCTGCTCGACGCGGCCGATCTTCAGCTTGGCGGGCAGGGATATGGTTCCTGTCTCGGCCGCGATTTCGCCGCAGATCATGCGGAACAGCGTCGTCTTGCCGGCGCCGTTGCGTCCGACGAAGCCGGCTCTTGTCCGTGGCGGCAGAAAGACGGAGGCCTTGTCGAAGAGGACCCGCGCGCCGAGCCGGAAGGTGAGATCGTCAATGGAGAGCATAGCCTCGCCTCTAGGGCCTTTGTCGTCGATACGCAACGTCGGCGCCGCCCTCGAGGCGGGAAGGCGGCCGAATGCTCGCGACAAAGGCAGCGATGAAGGCAGCGACATGGGCTTGCGCCGGGCTTGCGACATCGCCTCGAGACATTGCCCCTCGCGACTTGGTGCTTTCTTGGCGCTTGTCAGCCCGAGCGCGGCCCTCTATATCTGCGCCCGCTTCGCGCCGGCCATTGGCTGGCGCAGCCCGCGCCCATCGTCTAGAGGCCTAGGACGTCGCCCTTTCACGGCGAAAACACGGGTTCGATTCCCGTTGGGCGCGCCATTTGCGTATAAAATTGCGAACACCCTTGCCGATTTGTTCTCCGGCGACGACGGCCTGTTCGAGGCTGGTCTTGGAGCTGTGAATGCGGATGACATGGTCGTCGACCTCGATGGCCTCGACGACCGCCCGCAAATACGCTCTGCGGAACGACGTCTCTCCCACGGTGATCTTCTCGCGCATGAATGTCCCGAATCGCTCGAGCTGGTCCGGTTCGAGCTGGATTTGCGGCGCTGACTGGGCTTTGATCCGCTCGAGCGCGGCTTTCGCGCGCTCTCGCTCGGATTTGAGCGCGGCGAGACGGTCTCGAAGCAAATCGTCCATGTCGGTGACGCCATCCTCGACCATTCTATAGAGGCGCTTCAGTCTGTCCTCGGCGTTGGCGATTTCCGCTTGCAGGGCGTCCACCCGATTGCGGACCTCGTCGTCGCCGGCGGCGCGCTTCTGGGCCAGGGACGTCAATATGCCGGCCAGCCGATTCGGGCCGAACAGTCGGTCAGCGAGATGGGTCGTGACCAGACCATCGAGCCGGTCCATCGGGATCGAGCGCCCCTTGCAGCCGGTCTTGCCGACGCGGGCCGCCGTGGAGCAGCTGTAATAGCGATGCACTTTGCCGCTCTTCGAGGTCCCGGTGCGCAGCGTCATCGCGCCGCCGCAAGTAGCGCAGACGGCGAGGCCGGTAAGGAGAATGGGGCCGGTGACGACGCGGGGCGGCAGGACGCGCGGGTCACGGGCTTTCAGGCTCGCCTGGGCCTTGTCGAACACTGCCGTTTCGATGATCGGCGGAACGGCGATCTCTATTACTTCATTTTCGGCCTTGGCTCTCCCGGTTTTGGCCTCGCGCTTGTTGAAGCGCCACCGGCCCGCATAGACTGGATTGGTCAAGACCTTGTGGACCGACGCGACGCCGAAGCGCGCGCCGAGTCGCGTTCTCAGCCCGCGCCCATTGAGCGTCTTCGTCACCTCCTTGACGCCCATCGGCCCCTTGCCGGCCTCGCCTTCGAGATACAAGCGGTAGATCGTCCGCACAGTCTCGGCCTCGACAGGATCGACGACGAGCTTTTTCTTGGTCCTGTGTCCGCGCTTCTCCACTTCGGCGAGCGCATAGCCGAGCGGCAGGCGTGAGCCGTTGTAGAATCCCTGGCGGGCGTTCTCCTTCATCGCACGCAAGACATGCTTGCCATTTTCACGGCTCTGATATTCGTCGAACAGCGCGATGACCTGGCGCATCATCACTTGCGCCGGGTCGTCGCCGAGCTCCTGGGTGATGGAGACGAGCCGCACATTGTGCTTGGCGAGCCTGCGCACATACATTTCCAGGCCGAAGGCGTCGCGGAAGAAGCGAGAGAACGAATGAACCACGATGACGTCGATCGGATGATCGTCGTCGCAAGCGCGCTCGATCATGCGCTGAAATTCGGGACGATGGTCGTCCATGGCGGAAGCGCCGGGCTCGACATATTCGCCGACGATGCGCCAACTGTGGCGTGTGCAATAGGCGCTCGTCTGCGCCTGCTGGTCGGGGATAGAGAGGTCGACCTCCGCCTGCCGCGTCGTCGAAACCCGGAGGTAGAGCGCAGCGCGAGTGCAATCGGGCATAGGGGCAACTCCCGTCGTCATCAAATTCGTGGCGCGAGTCCGATCGATCGGCCGAGTCTATTCCCGAGATGCGCAGGCGTCACCGGAATTTCGGCTGCGCCAGCGACGATCGCCCCGGATCGCCCCGCAATGAGAAGCAAAACGAGCCGCGGAGACCGCGGCTCGAAAATTGTGAGATCGACAATCTCGCCGTCACACGGCCCGCTTCAAAACTTCGGAAACGAATCGAGGCGACCGATACGGACCAAGTCGGTCAGCGCTGAGCGGACCTGCGGCCAGGGAAATTCGGGGCAGTTCTCGCACCATTCGCCCTCGCGGAGCACAGCGTGGAGCTTGGCCGCGACGCCTTCGACGGTCGACGCCGGCGTGGCCGCCAGCGCATCGGCGAGATCTCTCGCTATATCCGCGGCTCGCTCTTCGTCTTTTTTCGCTTCGGAGTAGCCGACGGCCAAATCGGCGGCGGCCCAGCGCGCCCGATAGATTTCTTCCTCGATGGCGCAGCTCGCCTCGGCGCCTTCGGCATCGTCGACGCCGTCTGACGCGCGGATCAACTGCATCAATCGGGTTTCCAAGCTCTGCTGCTTCTGGCAGAGAACATCGGTGAGGTCCTGGGCGGTCTTCCATTGCGTCCACAGCGACGTTGCCGGATCGACGACCATCGTATGAGACGAGTCGACGCTCGCGATTCCCTTGAAAGGCGCCGGCGCGACGGCGCCGACGCTCGCAACCAACAAAGTCCTTCGGGTGAAAGCAGACGCACTCGTGATAGTCTCGGGGTCAGCCATGATCCGAGCTCCTCATAAGCCGGGTTGTGGTCAGGCCGGGCGAGGTGTTGACGCACGTCGTCCGGCCGCACAGGCGCACACGGCTCGAGGCTGTTTCCAGTTGCTCGGGCGATGTGATAGCGAGAACGCCATGCGAGTGGAATCATATCACGCCCGCCGTGGAGATCAACAATATATCATATGAGCTGTATGTGATCACAGGAGCGCAAATACGGGCGGCGCGCGCCCTCATTCGTTGGACCGCCGAAGACTTAGCGTCTACCGCAAAAGTCGGCATCGCCACCGTGCGACGCGCCGAGGGCGAAGACGGGCAACCGTCGACCACCGCTGCAAACCTGAACGCTATTCGCATCGCCTTGGAGAATGCAGGCGTGGAATTCATTCCCGAGAATGGCGGCGGCGCCGGCGTGCGGCTGAAGAAGTAGAGGGAGTGCCATCGACCGGGCACAATAGGACAACCTCCGGTGTTCGCCCCTTCATCGACGTGGTCCGATTCGATGGTCGAACAAGTCGCCGAGCCACGCCTCGATTACATCGACCTCGGCGCGCGTGACCGGGACATCTTCGGGCCAATCATCGGTGACAGTCCAAGCTTGGAGTTCTCGCTGCGCCTCTCGATCGATGTTCGATCGAGAGTGAATCCGCGCCGACATGGCGCTGCGATCGGCGCCGCCGCAACGAGGATCGAGAGGATTTGCACGCGCTCGCGACATCCCGGCAGGATCGCGCGCTCGGTCGCGAACAAGAATGGCCTAATTTTGCGACGCGACGCGCTTTCCTACGCATTCCCATCGGAGAGCCCAACCTTTTGCATCTGCTCGGGTGTCGGCCGGGCTTCCACGGGGCTCAAGTTGTCATCATAGCCCCAGCCCGCGCTTCCGGCCGAGGTCCCACTCGATGCCGCCGCCATCGCGGTGAACGCCGCTGAGATATTGGCCGATGCGCTTTTCGAGAACGGGCTGCCAGGGCACGAGCTGGAAGCCGAGGCCGTCCTCGATCATCGCGAAGCGCCCGCTGGCGAGATTGGCGACGCCAGCCAGCCGCCCCGACACATATTCGCCTGGCCCACTCGGCGAATACGACAGCCCGCGCTCGGCCGCCATCTGCTGGCCGACGCGCTCCACCTCCCGCCGCTCCAGCGCAGCGATGGCGCCGCGCGAGACGGAGATGGATTTTCCGTTGTCCGTCGCGAGGCCCATTTCCACCAAACGCTCCCCGCGTCGGCGGAGCGCATTCTTCACGTCCCGACCGAAGCCTGCTTCCACTACCGGAGTCCGTTTGTCGGCGACGAGTTCACGGTCGAGCCAGGTCGCTCCGTCGCTCGCGATCTGCCGTTCGAGGTCGAAGGTCGAGAGTGTGCGCACGCGAAGGCCGTCGCCGCCTCGAGCGAGGTCGTAGCGCTGGCCTCGCTCGACGATATCCTTCGGAACGCGCCAGTGATCCGCGTCGATGCGCTCGACATGCCCGGCCCGGCGCAGTGCTTCAAGCCGGCGGACGTGGAAACGGACGAAGGCGTCCGGGTCCTTGCCCTGCCGCTCGAAGCTGTCGCGAATGCGTTCGAGATGGCGGCTCGGCTGGTAGACCCCTTCGTCCTCCTCCGCGACGATGGCGATATTGCGGTCGGCGGGCCTCGGACCGGAAACGGCAGGCGCGGCTTCGACGACCATGCCTCTGCCGATCTCCTCGACGCGGGCCGGATCCGCGAACTCAATGTGATGGACCCGTCCGTCGACTCCGTCGACGATCAGATAGACCCGCTCGCTCATCTCGTCGCCTGCCAGCCCCTTGGCCAGCACCCGACCGACGATCGGCTCCTTTCCGGTCTCCCCGTGGCAAACATACTGCGCGACGCCGCGCTCGTCCGCCAGACCGTGACCGGCCAGCGCCCGACGGATGGTCTCGATCGCTTCGTTGCGCGCTCCCAATTCTTTCAGCATCGACTCGGCGCGGTCGGAGATGGTCCACCGCCCCGTCTCGAGTTCGGCGGCGAGGCCGTAGCGTTCCAGCCGCCGCGCGCGACCGAGCAGCAGCGCCCGGTTCTCTCGGACAAGATAGGAGGCGCCTTCCCCGAGCCTGAGATCAATGACGCCTTGTTCGCGCTGCTCGGCGAGCAATATCTTGTCGAGCCGCGTCAACCGCTCCGCCGCAACGTCGTTCGCGAGCTTCGTCTGAAGCTCGATCTCGCTCTGATGGCCGAGCTCCAGCGTGACCAGCTCGCTCGCCCGGTGACGAACGCCGTGAGCGATATAGTCGCCCGCGATATTGAGGATGCGTCCGTCGTCGAGCACGCCCCGGACGACGATGTGGGTGTGAGAATGGCCGGTGTTGTGATGGTCGACGGCGATCCAGTCGAGGCCCGTGTCGAGGTCCGTCTCCACCTGCCGCATGAGGTCACGGGTGAAGCCTCGCAGGTCGGCCATGTCGACGGAATCCTCCGGCGCGACGATGAAACGGAACTGATGACGATCGTCGCGTCCGCGCTCGACGAAGGCGCGGCCGTCCGCCTCGTTCTCGAAAGCGGAATAGGCGTGGCCCTTCTCGCCGTCGTGGGTGACGCCATCGCGTTCGAGATAGCGGAGATGGGCGTCGACGGCCTTGCTCGCGGCGCCGCGCATCTTCGCACTATGAGAGCCGCGTTGTGGATTGAGCTTCACGACGCGCGCCTTGACGACGACGCGACGCGATCGAAACCGTCCGGCGGAGTCGCGCCGCCAGCCGCCGCCGTCTCTCGGCAGCGACGCCGCCACCTTCGCGCCTCGCCCCCGCGCGTTGAACCGGCCGCTTCCTTCTCCTCCTTTCCGGCCGACTGCGTTCGCGGAGCCTCGGCCGATCCGGCTGGGATCGCCGCCGGCCTTTCTGACAGCGATCTCGACCTGTCTGACGAAGGGCAGCGAGCGCGGATTGACGCTCTTCCCGCCAGCTCGGGATCGGCCGGGTCGAATGTGGAAATCGTCTCTGTCGTCGCTCGCCATTTCGAGACGATCGGCGTCGAAATCCGCCTGCGCAACCGCCCTCGAACGCCGATCGCAGTCAGGCGTGAAAATACCGGCTGTAGCGTAGAGCCGGCGGGACATGCCACGCCGGACCTCTCGAACGCCAGCGTCTATCACCCTGCAAATACGAACAAATTCGATTCTGGCGGAAACTGCCGCACATCGCGCGGCGCCATGCCTGCGCATTCGTAGCCTGCAAAAATCAATGTGCAGACAACCAAATACGAGCCTCGCGAGGTGCGAACGTCAGTTCGCTTTATCTTGCCGTCTTAATCGGGCCGTCTTAATCGGGTGTCGTCGTGTTGTCTTCTTCGCCATGTGTGTCTCCGTCCTGGGATCGTATCCGCTTCTTTTCTTCGATGCGACAGCCCACGCCAGTATGCGATGAGAAACGCTTGGGGGTCCATGCAGTCTTTCGTGCTCGGTCCCGCGTGCCTCCGAGGAGGCGTCGTCGCCGGCAAGATATTGCGCTCTCCGCATCCGCTTCGATCCACCAGGTTTTCTCCCGCCGAATGGCGGAACTCGTGTCGGCGCTACGTCGTCAATTCGTCGTCGTGTCGTCGTTCCCGCGCGTTTCGATCGACTCTGGCTGCGCGCTCACGACGCGATCGCCAGCGTCTTCTTCACTCCTCTTTGCTGCGAGCCCGAGGACTCTTCCTGCGCCGAGAAGCGGAACGCGCTGCCGTCGATCCACATCCAATGCATGATCACCGCGAGATTGCGCGCGACCGCCACGACGGCGCGCTTGCGGCCGCGCTTCGCCGAGATCTTGACGCCCCACGCCTTCACGGCGCACCATTTCTTCGAGCGCACGAGCATGGCGCTGGCCGCTTCGTAGAGCGCCGCGCGCACTTCGTCGTCGCCGCATTTGGAGATGTGGCCGTCGATATCGATCGTATCGCCACTCTGAATGCGGCGTGATGTCAGTCCGAAAGGCGCGCCGACATTTGGACCAGATCGCCACGAGCGCCTTCTCGTTCGGCGCCAACGAGTGCGAATACAAGCGGCTGCATACGCTGCTCGTCCAGTCCGTCCGCCGCGACGAGCTCTGCCGCCGCTTCATGGCGATTCCGGGCGTCGATCCGGTGAGGGTGCCGTCGTTCGAAGCGGCGGTCGACGATCAGACCCGCTTCGCCAAATCCAAGACCCCTCGGCCAGATCATCGTACCGCATCCGGATCGAGTTCTGGATAGAGGCTGTATTTGAGCGACCGCGTTCCATTTTTCAGCGCCAGATGATCTCGTTCGATTCGATCGACAGTCCAGGATCCGAGCTTGTCACCGATTGTTTTCCACTCGCCCTGAGGGCTATTCGCCGACGTCAGAAAAGCCCGCACCATAGACTTGTAGCTCACGATCCCCTTCAACGAGACGCCGGGCGGCGGCGGCAGAGCAGCAGGTTCGGGAATCCGGGGACCAGCGCTTGCCGCGCTCGCAGGGCGTCTGGTTTTGGAAAAGATCGGTCGAGACAAAGTATGCAAATCGACTTTGTTGCTACGCGCGCCTTTCGGAGCGGCGTGGGTCAATGTCGGAGCCTTCCATTCGAAGCTCGGGCCCGTCGGCGCCGGCGCCTCGGTGAAAAAGGCAGATACTGCAAAAGCCATCGCCGCAACGACCATGGCCGCCTCACAAAGCAGGATCGTCATCATGAGAGGCGAGATCCGCGTGGAGGCGACAAGCGCGGTGAGCCAGCGAAGCTTATTGCCAGAAGCCATCATTGCTCCGAACGGGATCGCTCCCTATGAAACGCTTCGCTGCGCACGTCTGATCGAGACTTTTATCGGCTGGTTCGACACCGGTGGAAGCGGCAGCGACATGCCGTGCGGCTGGCGGAGTGTCAAATATTTGAACAGCTCTTCTTTGGAGTAGCGCTCTGGACAAGTATTCGTTGGATCGCTATTACCGTAAACCAGACTGTGCCGAAACCAGAAATATGCGGCCTGGCGCGGCGCAGTCGTGGATTTCACAGCAACGATTTACTACGCCGCTTGCGCTGGAGCAGCATATGCGAAAGTTCGTCGCGCTCGTTCGATTCCTCGCAATTTTCGTCGTCCCGTTGATTTTCGAACTCAGTCTCGCGATGCCGGCACAGGCGCAAGAGTGGCTGCCGGATATCGATGTAGCAGGCCAGCCCCGCAGACCGATCGATGGCGTCTCCTCGTCGTGGTGGCAGTGGACCGTTGCATTCTTCTCGGGTTCTGGGGGAGGCGGCGGAGCTGGCTTCGGAGCTGGCTTCGTCGGCACCGGCCAGTCGAGCGGTAGCCAGGCACAGAATCGAGGAGGCTCCGGGGACACTTATGTCGGAGATCCCATCAATTACGCGACTGGCAACGCTTATCAGAGCGAGACGGACTATAAGACAGCCGGAAGTTTCCCAGTCGTGCTCGCGCGACATTTCAACAGTGATGACCCGAACGGTCCGCACGAATTCGGAAACAATTGGCGCGTCGGTTATAGCCGCTCGGTCTCGATCTCCGGCGACGGGCAAACTGCTACTGTCACGCGTGACGATGGCCAGGAACTGAAATTCACTCAATCGAGTGGCGCATGGTCGCCGCCAGTCGGCTCGAATTATCGCTTGTCGCAGAACGGCGGTGGGTTCACGCTGATAACGGATCACGACGAGACGGAAACATACAGCTCCGCGGGGAAGCTTCTCTCCTATGCAAATCGGGCAGGGCTCACGATAAGCGCCGCCTATGATGGGCAGAGCCGTCTATCGACGGTCACAGACGCCTACGGCCGGACTCTGACTTTCTCCTATAATGGTTCGCTGATTTCGCAGGCGCAGGCTCCCGACGGAACCGTCTACACATATGGATATGACGGGTCCAATCGCTTGGCGTCTGTCACCTACCCCAATGGGGCGCAGCGCCAATATCATTACGACGACTTCAACTACCCGAACGCGGTGACAGCCGTCTACGACGAAAACGGCTCTCTCTTCACATCCTATGGCTACGATTGGTACGGCCGCGCCACCTCGACACAGCGAGCCGGAGGAGCCGAACACTATTCGATCGATTATGACTCCATTGGCGGCGGCACAGTCCAGGTGTCGACGCCCGTCGGCGGCACGGAAAGATATACGCTTACCGCCATCAACGGCATAGCAAAGCAGACCAATAAATGGACCAGCTGCTTCTTCTGCAACCCCAATAGCATATGGGGCCAGAGTGAGTGGAGCGCATACGATGGCCAGGGCAATCTGACGAGCTATTCCGACTTCAACGGCAATCAGACTGTCGTCGCCTACGACACAGCGCGAAATCTGCCGACGTCGCAGACTTCGGCTTCCGGGACGCCGATCGCCCGCACTATCTCGACGAACTGGCATCCCGATTTCCGCCTGCCGACCGCAATCGGAGACGGCGAGCGCAATTTCGCCTTCACCTATGACGTCAAGGGCAATTTACTGACCTCCACGGTTTCCTCTCCGACGTCGACGAGCACGAGCACATACACTTACAACTGGGCTGGCCAAGTGCTGACGTCGACGGATCCGCTCGGCCATGTGGCGACATACGCCTATGACGGCGCCGGCAACCTCACGAGCGTGACCAATGCGCTCGGGCAGACCGTGGCCTACACGAGCTACGATGCCAATGGCCGGCCTCTGACGATCCAGGATGCGAACGGCGTTGTCACCAATCTGAGCTACAACTTCCGTGGCCAAGTCACGTCGAGCGTTACCCAGGGGCAGACGACCACATACAGCTACGATGCGGCGGGCCAACTCACGCAGCTGCAAGCACCTTCCGGGGCGGTCCATTACTTCACCTATGATGGGGCACATCGTCTCATCGGTGTCAGCGACGCGCTCGGCAATCGCCTCGCCTACACGCTCGACGGAGCCGGGAATCGGACCAAGGAAGAGGCGTTCGATCCGAGCGGCGCGCTCGTACGCACGCACAGCCGCTCCTATGATGGCCTCAACCGCCTCAACCAGGAATTCGGCGCATCGGGTCAGACGTCGACGGTCTATTACGATTCCAACGATAACGTCGTCGGCGTCGAGGATCCGAACGGCAATGGCACCACTTTCGCCTATGACGCGCTCAACCGGGCCTACGTCAAGGCGGAGAGCGTCAATATCCATAGTCCTGATCCGAACGTCATGGTCTTCACCCGCTACACCTTCGACGCCAATGGCCGCCTCGCCAGCGTGATGGACCCACGCGGGCTGGTGACGAGCTACACTTACAACGCGTTCGATCAGCGTGCGACGATCTCTAGTCCGGACACCGGGGCCACCACCAAGACGTTCGACGCCGCCGGAAATGTCACGACCTCGACCGACGCGCGCGGGCAGACGACGAGCTATCTCTATGACGGGCTGAACCGGCTCGTGAGGGCCACTCATGCGGACGGCTCCATCATCGCCTATGGCTATGACCAGGGAGCTTACGGCGTCGGGCGGCTCACCTCGATGAGCGATCCGAGCGGAACGACAAGCTACGCCTATGACGCCCTCGGCCATGTCGTGCAGAAGACGCAGACGACCGGCTATGTGACGCTCGTCACGCAATGGAGTTATGATGCGGGCAGCGGCCGGCTCGTGAGCGTGACCTATCCGTCTGGTTCCGTGGTCCTCTATGCCTATGACGCTAACGCGCGCGTGAGCGCGATCGGCTTGCAGCCTCCGGGGCAGGGGCCGGGGACGCTCATCGATCAGATTGCCTACAGCCCGTTCGGCGCCGTCGCCTCCTGGCGAAACTCCGCCTTCGGCGGCTTCTATGTCCGCAACTTCGACCAGGATGGGCGCATCTCCGCAATTATTTCCTCGACCGGAAACACGCTCTCCTTCGCTTATGATCCCGCCGGCCGGATCGTCTCGATCGACGAGAGTGGGCGTGCGACCAAGTCCTTCGCCTATGACACCAGGGATCGGCTGACGGGCTATGGCTATGGCGGAACCTCGATCCTCTACGCCTATGATGCCTCGGGCAATCGGATTTCGGACAGCTCCTTCTCCTACACGATCGATGCTGGCAGCAATCGCCTGATCGGCGTGGCGGGCGGGGGCGGGTTCTCCTATGACGCCGCGGGCGGGATGACGAGCAACGCCGGGCTCTATTCTCTCGCTTATGATGCGCGCAACCGCCTCGCTCAGACGAATGTCGGCGCCTTGGTGACGAGCTACGGCGTCAACGGGCTCGGCCAGCGCGTGTCGAAGAACGGGCCGTCGAGCGGGCCGGTCGAATATGCCTATGACCTTTCGGGGCGGGTAATCGGGATCTATGGGCAAAGCGGCGCGGTTCGAGAGGAGATCGTCTGGCTCGGTGATCTTCCGATCGCGACGAGGCAGAACGGTTCGACGTTCTATATCGCGCCGGACCATCTCGGCGCGCCGCATGAGATCGTGAATTCGGGGAATGGCCAAGTCTGGTTCTGGGATCACGACCCCTTCGGCCAGGGCGCGCCCTGGTCGGCCGCGGGCTTTGCGCATGATCTGCGCTTCCCAGGGCAGGTGTTCGACGTCGAGACCGGGCTGTATAATAACGGGCTCCGGGATTATCTTCCGGCGGCGGGGCGCTATGTCGAGAGCGATCCGATCGGGCTCGATGGGGGGATCAACACCTACGGCTATGCGGCGAATAATCCGGTCAGCCTGATTGATCCCTTCGGGCTCGATCCGAAGAGCAAGGAAAAGCCGGAAGCGTTGCCGGATATCGACATCGCGGGGTGCTTATGGTGCATGCTGACTTCATTTTTTGACTTTGGGAAGGCGGCACATGACATAAGGGATGATCCATGGGGAGTATTGCAAGGGGGACTGGACGGGCTCGGGCCGGTCGGCGCTGTCGCTACCGGTTCGATACGCGTTGCAGGGAGGCTAGCTGCCGTTGTTCCGTCATCGCGGGCCTTGGGACGGGCACTTGAGGCAATTGGCCAAGCGCGCCAAGCGCGAGATGCTGCGCATCACATTGTCGCCGGCTCCGCCGCGGCCGCGGCACCCGCTCGCGCTACATTACAGAGATTAGGCATCGGCATAAATGACGCGGCCAACGGCGTCTTTCTGCGGGATGCCGAGCACGCCGGCCTCCACACCGCTGAATACTATTCAACGGTCAATAATGCACTTGCCAATGTTGCGACCAAAGCTGAAGCCGAACAAATCCTGCAATCTATCGGACAACGCCTACAATCCGGTGGGTATCCATGAGATGCCCGGCTTCCGGGATCGGAGAAATGAAATGAATGCACAAGAGCTATCGGCACTATTTCAAAGTCTTGGTGCCAGGAATCCAAAAGCATGGGCTAAATCACAAATAGAAGAAAACATACCTCAGCTAGCTCGATTTTTATTTCTCAGGCAAGCATGGAAATTTGTTGTTACTGAAGGTGACGCTGGGTGGATATCCGATATCAAAAATATTGACCCGAATGCACCTGGAGGATCTGCGATTACATCAATTAATAAACTCATTAAAGGATCTGGTGATGAAGATAGTTTAACAACAGTTGTGCGTGTAATGCAATGGAGGCTTCTACATTCTCTGTGTCAACTGCTAGACGATCCTGGAGATATTGAAAATGAGGCTGGAGATATAGCTTGGCGTCTCTTCGAGGTGGATGAAAATGATCGCCCAATTTCTATAATGGGAGGATTAGCTGAATCAGTACTGGAGACGGAGCCATCCGGCCGAGAAATGCGCTCTAAATGAGCCTCAGACGCCAAAGGCTTCGAATTGCTGCCGCGCCGCTGGGTGGTCGAAAGAACGTAAGCGGTGCGAGCGTCCCACCTCGAAAAAGTTTGAGTGACGCGCGATCCTCTTCAAGTGATTTGGCCAGAGGAGGGTCGGGCGTTGGATCATTCCATGCTTGAAGCCATGCATGAAGGCAGAACTTATCAACGGGTG
>NZ_DATBQF010000033.1:0-1830 GCF_036560965.1 Methylosinus sp.
GAAGGCGTCACGAGGCTCGCGCTCTATCGCCGCATATTGGCCGATCTCGGCGATCCGCAGAAGAAGCGCGACCGCACCGTGCAGGCGATCTTCGCCAATGCCGCGACCTTCATCCGCGAGCCGGTCAATCTCGACAAGCTCGTCGCCGCCATCGACGATCTGCATTGGTTCACCGAGGAGCGCGATTCCTTCGGCGATCTCTATGAAGGCCTGTTGCAGAAGAACGCCGAGGAGACGAAGCGCGGCGCCGGGCAATATTTCACCCCGCGCGTGCTCATCGACCTTCTGGTGCGGCTCATGAAGCCCAAGGCGGGCGAGGTGATCCAGGACCCGGCGGCCGGAACCGGCGGCTTTCTCATCGCCGCCAATCGCTTCATCAAGGCGGAGACCGACGATCTCTTCACTCTCGCGCCGAAGCAGCAGGAGTTCCAGCTCCGCTACGCCCTCCATGGCATGGAGAATGTCGAGGGCGTCTATCGCCTGCTGCTGATGAATCTCTTCCTGCATGGCGTCGACAGCCTGCGCATAGAGCTCGGCGACACGCTCTCGCCGGCCGGCGCCGATCTCGAGAACGCTGATCTCATCCTCACAAATCCGCCTTTCGGTCCGGCGGGCGGACGGCCCTCGCGCGACGATCTCACCGTGACGGCCTCGGTCTCCTCCTATCAATTGCCCTTCGTCGAGCATTGCATCCGTAAGCTCAAAGCCGGAGGACGCGCCGCCGTCGTCGTGCCGGATAATATTCTGTTCGAAGATGGGCGCGGGCGCGAATTGCGCCGCATGCTGATGGACCGTTGCGACTTGCACACGATCCTGCGCCTGCCGACCGGCATTTTTTATGCGCAGGGCGTGAAGACCAATGTGCTCTTCTTTTCGAAGGGCGAGGGCGACAGCGGGCAGACGAGCCAAGTCTGGGTCTACGATTTGCGCGCCAATATGCCCGCCTTCGGCAAGACGAGCCCTTTGACGCCGGCGCATTTCGCCGATTTCGAGCAGGCCTTCGGCGACGATCCGCATGGCCGCGGCGCCCGCCGGGACGAAGGCGAGGAGGGGCGCTTCCGCCGCTTCTCCCGCGAGGACATCGCCGCGCGCGGCGACAATCTCGACCTCGCCTGGCTGCGCGACACGTCGAGCGACCCGGAAGATGCGATGAGCGAGCCGGAGGAGCTGATCGGCGCGATCCTCGGACATCTCAGAAGCGCGCTCGCGGAGATCGAGGTTCTGAGCGAGGAGCTGGAGGGGAGCGAAGCGGTCGCCGAGGCGGCGCAATGAACGAGCTGCCGAAGGGTTGGTATCGGGCGCCACTCGAGCAGATCGCCGGTATCAAGCTTGGAAAGATGCTCGACAAAGCCAAGAACAAAGGCGATCTATATCCGTATCTCAGAAATGTAAACGTGCGCTGGGGGGACATCGAGCTTTCTGATTTATTGGAAATGCCTTTCCTTCCCGATGAGCTTGATACGTATTGCATTCAGGACGGCGACCTATTTATCTGCGAGGGTGGCGAACCTGGACGATCCGCGGTCTGGAGACGCGGACAGACATCGGTCAAATTTCAAAAAGCTATTCATCGTGTTCGTTTTGAAGAGGGAATGACGCCCGAGTTTTTCGCCGCCGAACTACGATACGCAGCCGCTGTGGGAAGTCTGGATGAGCTGTTCGTCGGAACGACTATCAAGCATTTAACAAGACAAGTTCTTGCGGCGCGTGCTTTCCCTGTTCCGCCGTCGGAAGAACAACGCCGCATCGTCGCCAAACTGGATGCGCTGGACGCGAGCGCGAAACGCGCCCGCGCCGATCTCGACCGCATCCCCACCCTCGTCGCCCGCG
>NZ_DATBQF010000034.1:0-14870 GCF_036560965.1 Methylosinus sp.
TCCTGTTCGACGATATTATTGAGATATTTGATGCGGCGGATTTCGATGTCCGCTTCATGCTCCGCATTGTAGCTTTCGATCGCTGCCGTGTTGGCGCCGCTCTTGTCGATCGTGATCTTCTCCGGCTTGCCATGCTGCCCGATCGCCTTACGCAGGAAACACAACGCGGCTTTGCGATCCCTCTTGGCAGTCAACAGAAAATCGACTGTCGCGCCTGCCTTGTCGACGGCCCGATAGAGATATTTCCAGCGGCCTTTGACCTTCACGTAGGTCTCATCGAGACGCCCGCTGGATCCGATCGCGCGCTTGCGAGCACGGAACTGTTTCTCCAGCAAAGGCGCATACTTGACGACCCAGCGGTTGAGCGTGGAGTGGTCGACTTCGACGCCTCGCTCTTCCATCATTTCCTCGAGCTGACGATAGCTCATCGGATACGCGACATACCAGCGGACGCCGCACAGGATCACGTCGCGTTCAAAATGTCTGCCCTTGAAATCAATCATCGCGCTATTCCGCCTGCCCCACGCCCGCCGATCATAGCCCCAACCGACCCGCGATAAAAAATTCGCGACAGAACCTCGGTGATCCTGCTCAATGAGATTATTCAGGTATTTCGAAGATCGAATTCGTGTCCGTGCGCCGCCTCGACGCTGTGCAAGAAGTTCGCGCGCAGCACGATGCGACGCCTGATATCCGTCGAGCGTAATTTTGCGCGGCAGGCGCCCGTGGCTCGCGAACGCACGACGAAAAAACGCTTTGGCCGCGGCGACATCTCGCTTCGCGCACACCAAGAAGTCCACCGTTTTTCCTGCCTTGTCGACGGCGCGGTAGAGATAGACCCAGCGGCCTTTGATCTTGACGTAGGTCTCGTCGACGCGCCACGATCCGCCGGCTTGGCGCGCGAAGTGGTTCCACCGCTTTTCGAACTCTAGAATATAGCGCTGAACCCAGCGCATAATGGTCGTATGGGCCAAAGACAAGCCGCGTTCGGCCATCATTTCCACGAGGTCTCGAAAGCTGAGCTTGTATCGCAGGTACCAACGCACGCAGAGTGTGTTGATCTCACGATCGAAATGGCGGCCCTGGAAAAGATCGTCGACGCTCAACATCGCACTCACCCGGCCAATATCGCTCTTCGTATCGAGCAAGTATGCCCGCCTCCCGCCGTTTGCACCAGAGCCCATGTTGGAACGACCACTAAAAGTCTCTCATATGGATGCGTGTCTCCTCTACGATGACTTCGGTTTTCTTCGCGAATGGCCTGGCGTTCCAGTCGGAAACGAGGAAGGACGGCTTATTTCATCGGCGCTCGGGACGAAGCGGGCCTTGTTGCTCGCCCATCATGGACTCGTGGTCGCGGCGCGTCGGCGCGCTCTGCGCGATGGCCTGCGGCGCGGCGAGGAGAAGGATCTGCGCGGCCGAGCAGGAGCGAAGAAGAACACGGATCTTCATTTGAGGATCAACCTTTCTGATCCAGAAAATCATTATTTGGCCTTCGGCGCGGGAGCCGAGTTCCGGCCGCTATTGCCGAGATCGAAATGGTGGCCGTCGACGTCGATGCTGCGAATGCGCGCCCCGAAGCCGGCGCCGCTCGTGGCCGGATGCGCCTTGTGATGCGATGGAGCCGCCGAAGCATGACGCACGACCGCGCGAGGGGCCGGAAGTTGCGTCTGCGCGGGCTCCTCCCCCGTCACCACATCGTCGAGCGTCGGAGCCGCGAGCGCTTGCGCGGCGCGCCTGCCGGCCGCTGTCGCCGATGCGGAACGCGCCGCCGCAGACGCGAAAAGCTGTGAATTATTGGCGACGACATTGCCCGCGGTCGATGCGGCGAGCCGCGTCTCTGCGGCGCGCTGCGCCACTGCGCGCGTCACTGTGGCCACCGCCTGCTGCTGCGCCGTCGCCGCTAGCGTCAAGCTTGTCGCTGAGGCGCGCGCCGCAGCGGCTTGCGCCGCATTCGAAGGCGACGCCCCCTGCCCGGCGGTCGGCTCGGTCGCCGTGGCGCTCGTGATGCCGGTGGAGGAGCCGCCGCCGACCACGCTGCGATCAAGCGCGGCGCTGAAGCTGTTGCCTGTCAGCCTGCTGCCGAAGACGCCTCCCGCGAAGCCGCCGACCGTGTCGATATTATTGGGCACATTCGTCGTCTGCGTCGTCGGAGTCGTGATCGAGCCGAAGGACGAGGAGCCGCTGACGGCGCTGTTCGTCACAATGCCAGCGAAGCCGCCGACATTGTGGACGCTTCCGCCAATGACGTTGACATTGCCTGTCGTGAACGAATTGCCGACGATCGAGCCTGTGCGATTGAACTCTATATTGCCGGCGAATGCGCCCACGCCGGCGAGGATTGCGAAATTCGTGTCTTGCGTGGACACAGACACCGTGCCGGAAGACGACGAATTATAGACCGACCCGCCGAACACATCGCCGACAAAGCCTCCGATCGCGCCGATGAAGACGATGTTCGAATTGGCCTCCGTCACCGTGACATTTCCGGAGGATGTCGAATTGAGGATAATGCCGGTCGTATGGGTCGCATCCCTGCCGAAGTTTCGTCCGACCAGGCCGCCGACATTGGTGGCGTTGAACGCGGTAATGTTCACATTGGAATGAGCGCCATAGATGATGCCGCCGTTCAGGCCGACCAAGCCTCCGACGGGACTGGCTATGGTCCAGCCGCTCGTCGGCGTCGCCGTCGCATTCGGGACATTCAACGTTCCGCTCACGGAGACGTTGAACATTCTGCTGGCGTTGGTCGCGACGATGCCGCCGATCGTCCCGTTTTTGGCAGTCTCGCTCAGATTGGTCAGGCTGAGGTTTTGTATGGTTCCGGAATTCGCGTTGATAAATCCTTGCGGAGTATCGCCTGTGATCGTGACATTGGCGATATTGTGCCCGAGGCCGTCCAGGATTGCGCCGGAGCCAATGCCGAGCAGACTATAATTATAGGTGACCGCGCTGGCGCATGTCGCGCTGACCGCGCCACACGCGTCGAGATTGGCGGCGAGCGCGTAAAAGCCGCTGATGGAACTCGCATTGGCGGTTTTGGTCGCGTCGATCGTGTCCAGCAGGTCGAGCTGGCTCACGCTGGTGATGAGCTTGTATTTGTTGCCGTTGATCGTCAGCGGATTGGCCGCCGTGTTGCTCACGAAGTCGATGCGGCCGAGATATGTTCCCGTCGCGCTGTCGAAGAGCGGATTGAAGCCGCCGAGCGGCGTTCCATAGCTCGCGGCCGCCACCCCGCTCGCCACGGTCGTGTCGATGTTGGGATTATAGATCGCGACGAGACTCCCCGTATTGCTCGCCGTCATCACCGCATTGAGATTGATAAAGCTCGCAGCGTTCAGCGTCAGCACGCCCGCCGACCAGCCGATCGTGTCGTTGACGTTGATGTTCTTGCCCGCGAAGGTCCACGCGCCGGCATTGGTCCAGAGCTGCGGCGCATTGACGCTCACATCGCCGCCCGCCGTCGCCGTGAGCGAGGCCACTTGCAGCGACGACGGCGCATTGACATTGACGCTGCTCCCCGCCTTCAGCGTGAGGCCGGAACTCGCGCCGCTCCCCGTCAGAACGGCGTTGACGTTGATGGCGTTGGTGGCGTTCAGCGTCAGCGTCGTATTGGCCGCCCAGCTCACCACATCGTTCACGTCGATGTCGCCCCCGGCGCCGCTTCCCGAGGTCGACACTATCGTCACATTATTGGAGGCGAGCTGGCTCGACAGCGTCGAGCCGGTGATGTCGCCGCCCGTCGCCGCAATGGCGAATCCATCGGGATCGATGATCCAGCTTCCATTCTCGCCGGTTGCGGATTTCGTCGTGATGACGGCTTTGTCGGCGATCGTGACCCGGTTGCCGGAGGTGTCGATCGTCCCGCCTCGGCCGCCCTTCGGCGCGGAGGCGTCGAGCCTGCCAGACACATTTACCGTTCCGCCGGAGGCCAGCAGCTTGATCCTGCCGACCTTCACCGTTCCTTGGGAGGATGAGCCGCCGGTGAGATCGGCGATGCTGCGCGCCCTGATGACGCCGCTATTATTGACCTGCGCCGATAGAAGATCGTCCGCCGCCTTCGCCGTCAGCACGACCGCGCCGCCATTGGCCTTGATCGCGCCCTTGTTCTCGACGAGCGCATTCAGCGTCCCTTTGTCGACCGTGACGTCGAGAAGCGAATCGCCGCCGAAATTGAGCGTGATCTGCTCGCCCGAGGCGAGAGCGACCGCGCCGAGCTTCGCCGTGATGGTTCCTTCGTTGGACACTGTCTTGCCGAGCAGAGCGACATAGCCGCCATCGCTCGCCTTTATATGGCCCTGATTGACAACAGTCGCGCTGGACGATCCAGAGAACACATGGTTCCCGCTTATGAAATTGGCGTTGGTGATGTCGAGCGTGGACGCGACGAGGCCGCCGACATTGACCTGCGCGTCCTTGGTGAGCAGTATGCCGGCGGAATTCACCAGGAAAACGCGGCCATTGGCGTTGAGCGCGCCTGCGATGACGCTCTGCTCGTTTCCGACGACTCGGTTGAGCGTGACGGCGAGCGGAGAGGGCTGGTAGAAATTCACCGTCTCGCCGAGGCCGATGGAGAAGCTCTGCCAATTGATGATGGCGCGATTGGTGGATTGCGCGACATTGGTGACGCTGCCCGCCGCGGAGATCGCCGCCGCCCCATCGACGACGATGCCCCCGGTCGGATTGGCGAGCGCGAGGCCAGGCGCAGCGAGCGCCGCCGCTATCGCCGACATTGTCGAAAATGCGCCGCGCAGAGCGCACAAGTCCCGGCGAAGAGGCGCAGGCGCGCGCGACGCTTCCGGCCCGTGCGGCGCACGGACTCGATGACGGTGATGGCGGCTCGATTGCATGACGATCCTGTTCCTCGGGTCGGCGTCGTCCCGACATTTGTGGCGCACTCGCGCATCGCAGCGCTCCCGCGAGATCGCCTTTATGAATTTACGCGTTCGATCAAAGTTTTGACGCTATCCGCACGAGGACAGCGTCGGAAAACCCCCGTGATCCGCGGCCGAACTCCTTCGAACGACCGCGTTATAATCATGATGTATATAGCGTCGCTCACGCTTCAACGACATCAAAAGCAATGCGTTTCGAACAAATTTTGTTCACAAAATTGATGCATTCTGCCGCGCGGGCGGTAACGTATACGTGATTTTTCTGTCGCTCGCCGCGCGAACAAGCATTCGCTCGCGGGCGTATATTCGCCGCCGCGCATTATGCTCTCCTCTGTCGGGAAGCTCAGACGATGCGCTCGGGAATTCTTGCCAGGCGCTATCGGAGATCGATGAAATCGAGAATGGACGCAATCCGTCGGGACAGATCGGCGGCCATATGGCCGCCGACTGGATTTGCGTCGCCGTCGAAGAGCGCTCTTCGAGAACGTCAGGTTCCGTAACAATAGAAGGTTCGGTAGGAGATTCCATCCGAGCTGGTGAGCAAATAGTTGATGAAGTCGATGACCAGCGCCTGCGTCGTGGGCGTTTGCGCGGAACGCTGGAGCGCTATGCCGTTCTGCACGATCTGCGGATAGGTCTGCGCGGTCGTCCCGGCATGGCCGAGGCCCGCAGAGCCATCGTATTTATATTCGTAGACATTCGTCACATTCTGGCCAGTATAGACCGTCTCGCCGGAGCCATAATTTCGGCAGACCGCAGATTTTGCCACGAAGCCATAGGCATAGGTGGCCGCGCTCACCGCGGCGTAAGTGGTTCCGATATTCGCCGATGTGTAGACGTTCGACACCGGATAGGAGCTCGTCGTCGAGAGTCCGAGGCTCCACGGCGCCTGGTTCAGAATGGTCATCGCCGCAAATCCATAGGGAGCCTTGGACGGATCGGCGATGACGAGAGCGGGCGAGATCGGATTGGGAACGCCGCCCGAGACGCTGGTCGTCGCCGAGCCGAAAACGACCGACCCATTGGCATAGAAGAAGGGCGACTGCGTGACGCCGCTATAGACCATTCCCAATGTCGACACCGCGGCCGGCGCAGCCGTATCCGCCGACAGGAACAAGTCGTAAGGACCGCTCGTCGTGCCGCCCGCCAATATGGCCGATCGCAGATTGCCGGTCGAATCGGAGGTGATGGAAAAGCTCACTCCGCCGCCATGGTACCAGAAATATGCGTCGGCAATGTCCTGTATCGTCGCGGCGAAATTGGCGGCGACACCGATCGAGATCGTCTCGGCGCGGACCTCGGATGTGTGAAGCAGCAGGCAGGTCGCCGACACGCCGAGTGCGAGCGTCTTTCGCGTCAGATCAAACATGATATTCCTCTTGGAAGTTCGATTGGGACAGGGGCGAGCGGCGCGCGCCGCGTCGCGTCAGAACGACTTGAAGCAATGGCCCTCGATCACGCCCGTGCCGATTGCGGTCGTGTTGCCATTGGAATCGGCGACGCCGGTCAGAAAGGCTATGAAGTTGGAGAGCTCGGTTTCCTGATCGGCCGTGCGGGAATGGGCGATCTTGATTCCTTTCAGAATCAATTTGTCCGACGGATGGTCGACGTCATTGGGTTTGTAGATGTGATGGTAGCTTCCAGGCGGATAGGTCTGGGTTCCGTCGGACGCCAGACTGCAGATTTGAGACTTGGCGACAAAACCATAAGAGTAATAGCCGCGATCGACGCCGGTGAAAGCCGAGCCGACCGTCGGCGCGGTGAACACATAGCCGGTCGGGATCGTCGCGGAATTGATATACCAGGGAGCCGATGAAAGAACTTCCGCCGCCGCCTCTCCATAGACGTCTGTCGTCGGATCGGGGATCAGGAAATTCGTCGTCAGCGGATAGGGAAGGCCGGAATGAATGTCGACGGACTTCGAATAGAGCGCCAAAAAGTCCTTGGCGTATTTGAAAGGCGTTCCGACGATAAGGCTAGGATAATTGTCTACGAGATCTTTCGGCTCTTTCTTGCTCGAGGACAAGAGCAGATCATAGGGCGTGCTCGCGCCGGCGCTGATGATGCTGCTCTCGAGCGACTGCGCGGATGCGATCGTCAGCGACACCGTATAGGTGAGGCCGAAGGTCGCGTAATAGGCCTGGAAGGCGGCCGCCAAATCATTCGCAGCTTTGCCGAAGCTCGACGCGACGGCGACTTTGATGTTGACGGTCGCCGCCTGCGCGTCGACGCAGGTAAGCGCGAGCGCCATCGACAGGCCGGCGGCCAGTGTCTTCATTCTATCCTTCAACATGGATTTTCCTCTTTTTGTCAAATATTCGAGACGAAATTTCGTTCGGTCTCACCGCAAAGAACTTGGATCGTCGGGATAAAAGCCAAGGATAGAGCGCACCCGCTCTCCATGGCTCCTTTGCTGCGACGGGGCCGACGCGACCAGGACGCAACCGACACGCGCATACGCATGTGTAACGTAACTATATGACGAGTCTTCACCCCTAAGCAATGACCAAAATTTATTCTGTAAGTGCAAACTTTAATCAGCAATTCGATGCATATGCGCGCAAATGCACAATATTTGGCATGTCGGCGACGTGCCTGATTTTGGCGATCTCCGATCGCAATATGGTTCAACTATTTGACGTGGCCCGAGGCCGCGATTACATTGTCGATCGTTGAAATCACTTTTTGAGATTGCCCCCATGTCGAAGAGATCGGGCGGCGCGGGGACCTGTCATCCCAGGCTCACCGAGCCCAAGCGCCTGAGGCCCCGCCTTCCTTTCGCGACCGTCGCCACGCCGATCGGCCTCGTGAAGCGAGCCCGAAAGCATCATGTGAAAGGGCTCGAGTTCGCCAAAGCCGAACGCTGGGAAGAGGCGGCGCGCGAATTCGACGCGGCCGTGCGCGACGCGCCTGATCAGCCGGATTTCAATTTTGCGCTCGGCGGCGCGCTGTCGCGGCTCGGTCGAATTCCCCTGGCGATAGAAGCCTACAAACGTGAGCTCGCAATATTGCCGGGCGACGGCCCAGCCCTCGCCGAGCTCGGCGTCTGCCTCGCGCGCTCGGGGCGCCTCGCAGATGCGATCCTCTGCCTTCAGACGGTCACACGCCACAGGCGGGACATGCCCTACGCCGAATATAATCTCGGACTCGCGCTGCTGACCGACAAGCGCTGCGCCGAGGCGATCGAAGCGCTGGACCGCGCGATCGAAATCGATCCGACCTATGCCAACGCCTATCGCGTGCGCGGTCTCGCGCACGCCACCGGCGGCGACGAGGAGCAGTCCGCCGTCGATCTCCATGCGGCCGCCGCGATCGAGGGGAAGAATCACGAGGGCATGCTCGCGGCTGGCAGCTATTTCAATCGCGCTGCTCGAGATCTCGAAGCGGGCCAGCTTTTCGAGATGGCGGCTCGTATTGCGCCGGATATCGCGCTGCCGCAATCGATCTTCGGTCAATTCCTCATCGCCAACCGCCGCTATGAACTCGGCATGAGCTTCGTCGATCGCGCGCTCGCGCTCGACCCCATGCTCGCTGAAGCTCATGTCGCGCGCGGCTTCGGCTTTCTCGGACAGGGGCGCGTCAGCGAGGCGGTCGCGTGCTATCGGCGCGCCTCACAGCTGAAGCCGACCGACGCTTTTGTCGCCGGCACGCTGCTTTTCGCCCTGCAGCACGAGCCGGGCGTCACGCGGGCTGCATTGCGCGAGGAACACACGAAATGGGGCGCGATCTTTCGCACAGCAGCTCCCAAGAAGCGGGCGAATTTCACCAATGAGCCGACGATGCGCAAGCTGAGGATCGGCATCGTCTCCGGCGACATGCGCAAGCACGCCGTAACCTTCCTCACCCTGCGCGCCTTCGAGCGCCTCGCCGCGATCGGCCATTCCGTCTATTGCTACAAGACCGACCGCAAGTTCAAGGACGACGAATACAGCGACCGCTACAAGGCTTTCGCGAGTTTCTGGCGCGATGTGTCCGATCTCGACGACGCCGCCTTCGCGGCCCTCGTCGAGGAGCAGAAAATCGACGTTCTCTTCGACCTTTCCGGCCATACGATGGGCAATCGACTGGGGCTCTTCGCGCGGCGAGCCGCGCCGGTGCAATTGAGCTGGGCCGGCTATGTCGGAACGATCGGGCTCGACACTTATGACGGGCTGATCGCTGATCCGGTCGAGGTCCCCGCCGAGCATGACGAGTCTTATATCGAGCCCGTTGTGCGTCTGCCGGACTGCTATGTTTGCTATGAGCCGCCGCGCGAGGCGCCGGAGGTCGGGCTCCTGCCCTATTTCTCGTACGAGAGCTTCACCTTCGGCTGCTTCAATCGCCCGGCCAAGCTCAATGCGCAGCTCGGCGAAGTGTGGGCGCGAATATTGGAGAGTGTCCCCAATTCGCGCATTCTGCTCGTCTATGGCGGTCTCGGCGAGGCGGCGACGGCCGAGGCCGTCTATACGATGCTGGAAAGAGGCGGCGTACAGCGCGACCGTCTTCAACTCTTGGGAGATCACGAGCAGAGCGCGCTTTTGCGAGCCTATTCCGAAGAGGTCGATCTGGCGCTCGATCCATTTCCCTATTCCGGCGGCGTCACGACTCTCGAAGCTATGTGGATGGGCGTGCCGACAGTCACGCTCGTCGGCGACACTTTTGCCGGACGCCACTCCGCGACGCATCTGACTGCGGCGGGGCTCCGCGCATTCTGCGCGCACTCGCTCGAAGAATATATCGAACTCGCCGTGAGCTGGGCGCGCCGGCCCGAAGAGCTCGCCGCGCTTCGCGCCGGATTGCGCGAGAGGGTTGCCGCCTCGCCGCTCAACGACGCCGAGCGCTTCGGGCGCAATCTCGACGAGGCTGTGAGGCGGCTCTGGCGAGACTGGTGCGATTTGCGTCTCGAGCGTATGGCCGGCCTCCGCTGATCTCGAAGCAGCATCCGTTCGTCATCCATCATCGCGCTGACATTGGACGGCTGCGCGGGACTGGGCTTTGCGATCATCGCCGCAGCCCCGCGCGCGTCGCGCCCGATCACGATGGAGACATGCAATATCGTGGGGGAATGTAGATTTTCGAGGGTTTAGTTCGGCCTTTTTGGAGAGGGCGAGCCTATGCGCCGCGACGCTATTGTGGATCCTATAGTCGGCGTCAGCGCACTAGGGCCACGTTCGCTCAGTGAGCTGATGACGCAACGATGGGAATGAAATTGTAATCGGCGAAGATCGCCTGCGCGTGCGGCGTCATCAGATAGAGAGCGAAGCGGGCGGCTGCGGCTTGCCGCTCGGGCGATTTGTCGCGTAGCAACGCCAAGGCGTAATCGGCGCGCACCGCCAGAGCCTCTGGAACCGGCACGCTGACGAGTTCCGGATCCGGATGCGTCTCGCGTCGGCTGCAATAGCCAATGAAGGGATCGACGGTTCCATCGATCAGGAATTTCTTCGTCGGTCCGCCGGCGCTTTGCGCGCCTTGCCGATTCGACTGCGCAGCGGGCGGCGCCGGAGGGGCTCCACCCACGAGCGCTCGCGCTTTCTCGCGGAGAATTTGCTCTGCGCCTTTTTGCACGGCTTCGGCATTGGCGAACAGAGCCAGAGCGTAATCCCCGCCCGGGTCCGCTTTTGGCGTCGACGTGCCGATCCTGGTCGCGGGATCAAGCATGTGCTCGAGAAACTTGTCGGTCGTCAGCGGATGATCGGCGCGCGCTGTGGCGCAGAGCGTGTTGCGGATGAAAACGACTGGCGCCGTCGCCCTTCCTTCCCTCGGCGAGACGCTTTGGATGCGGCCGATCCGCCGAGAGGAAAAGATCGGCGTCACTGCCCTTTTCTATGCCCTCGCGCAGTAGGCCAGAAGGGCCGAAAACCATATCGATCTTCTCGCCGGTCTCTTGTCGGTAGCGGGCGACGATGGCGCGAAGCGCGCCGGTCAGGTGCCCGCGGTATGAATGTGAAGCAGCGTTTCGCCCGGCGCCTCCTCCGCGGAACACAGAGCTGGCCTCGCTTATTTGGACAGCGCCCCGCGGAAATAAGGTGGATCACTGCCGAGGTTTGCCGAACGCGGGGCTTTCGCGATTTTGTCGCGGCGTCGGGAGGGCGTAGCCCGACCAGAGGCGCGGCAAAATCGCGGCGACGATCATGCGGCCATCACGGCCTCGCTACAACCGAAATGAGCCTCGTCCGGCGTGCGGGAGTCGAGGCTCGAATGCGGGCGCCGCTCATTGTAAAAGGCCAGATATTTGGCGATCGACGCGCGCGCCTCGGACACGCTGTCATAGGCGCGCAGATACACCTCCTCATATTTGACGCTTCGCCACAGCCTCTCGACGAACACATTGTCGCGCCAGACGCCCTTGCCGTCCAGGCTGATGGCGATTTTCGCATCGAGCAGCACGCTCGTGAAGTCATGGCCGGTGATTTTCGCTCATCATGAGATGGCCGCCGCCGTCCCCGATGAAGTCGCCCGTCACAATGGCGCCGCCAGCGCCGTTGGATTCGACGGCGAGCGGCACGAGCAAGAAGGAGCCGCCCGACCCGCCGACGAGAATCTTCGCGAGATTGTGCCGCGAATTGACATAGGCGACGTCGACATTGCCGTCACTGGTCACATCTCCGGCGGCAACATCCGTCACATCGACGTTGAGCGTGCCGTCGGCGTTTCGCGAGCCGGCGTCGCCGATGATCGGCGAAGCGCTCTTGACGAATTGCCGGCCGTCGCGCCGAGGAAAGGTCCGCTGACGCGGACATAGACCGGGTCCGGCAGAAAATCCGGAGCCTGCTCTGGATGCGCGATCAGCGTGCGGCCATTGCCCTCGACGATGGCGAGCGAGCCGTCGGCCTGCTTTTCGAGCTTCTGCAGCTCGGCGAGCTGCCAACCGGCGCCGAATGGGCTCTTCGCCTGATTATTGACGACGAGAGTCCCCGTCGCCTGAGCGCCGACCGCCGAGCAGGTGAATTTTCCGATGGTGAGCAGCGAATAGCGATAAGCGCCCGAGACGAGATTGGTCGCATCGGCGACGCCCGCCTGTATGACGCCATTGTCGCGGCCCGGGTCGGGCGGGCCGGCGCCCGCGACCGGCGTGGACAGATTGGTCATCGAGGCCGATTGCTGCGCGACATTGGCGAGCGTGAGCCGGCTCGTCAGCGTCTGCGGTAGGCCGAGCCCAGCCCCGAACTGCGCCGCGGCGTCGACGATCGGACGGGCGTTGGCGGTCGTCGAGTGGTAGACGAAAGTAAGGCCGCGCGCGGCGCCGAGCTCGCGCATTCCCGGCGGCGAGAAGCTCGTCGCGAGATCGCCGCCGCCGAGCGCGCTGGGATTGAATATGTCGGCGGGCTGCGTCTTGCGTTCGACCATTCCGGCGTGGCGAGGCGTCATGGCGAGCGCCGTGCCGCCCGGGACGCCGCCGATGAGGGTGGAGATGCACGCGCCGTCCGACGAGACTTGCCCGATGCCGACGACGCGGGCGCTGGCGAGCTGCGCGGGAGGATTGAAGGTGACGCCCGTTGGCGAGACGACCAGCAGCTGGCAGGGCGCGAAGCCGGCGGGCAGGCCGATCGGCGTGCCCGCCGGCAGCGAGCCGATGGACACTTGCCCCGTATAGGGCGTCCCGTCGGCGGCAAAGGCTGAATTGGGCGCGATGGTCAGCGTCACGCCGAGCGCCGAATTGGTGATCATCGTCGCGCCGGAGCCGCCGACACTGCCTCCGCCTGATGCCCGGGCCAGCAGGATCGGGCCGTCGAGCGTGTTGACGACGCCGGCGATCAGCGGCGCCGGGAGGACCGTGCGAGATAGGGCGAGCCGTCGGGCGCAGGTGTGGCTCCGCCGGCGGCCACGACGAGCGTCCCCTGCCCGGCCGGCAGACCCGAGAGACTGACTGCGCCGGTCGCATCGCTGGTCGCGCTGATCGAGCCGATCGAGACGGCCGCGCCGACGACCGGGGTCGACACCCCATTCGGGTAATTTACGGCGTCATAGACATTGGCCATGAAATTCGCTGTCGTTCCGACCGGTGTTCCCGTGACCGTCACGGGAACGGTCAGCGTGATCACATCCTTGCCGTTCGTCGCCTGGAAGGTGAAGGAATAGCCGGATGGATTATTGCTGTGTGGCCGAAACTTGAACGCCCCGGTCGTCGTATCGAAGCTCGCCCCGGCAGGCAGAGCGCCGGAATAGGCGTAGCTCACCGGCTTGCCGCTGGAATCGGTCGCGGCGACGGTGAAGGAAACGCGACGCTCTGCGCCGGCACCGGCGTGAAGGTAAAACCGCCCTGCGCGACGATCGTCGCGGTCGCCGGAGCCGAGGCGTTATAGGGATCGGAGACGAGATCGGGAACGAGATGCGCCACGGAGGAGGCGGCGTCGGTCACCGCGGCGCGGCTGCCTCCCGGCGCGCTCTTCAGCGTCCAGGCGAAAGCGAGCGGATTGCCGTCCGGATCGACGGAAGTCGAGCCGTCGAAGCTCGCCGTCTGGCCGACGAGAACCGGCGATTTGGCGGCGATCGCCGCGACCAACTTCTGCGCCGTCACCTCGATGAGGAACGTGCGCGGCCGGCTGTCGAGCACGCCGTCGGACACGATCAGCTGAACGACATAGCGGCCATAGGCGTCCGGCTTCATTTGTAGGTGAGCCCGCCGTTCGGCGTCGCCGACCTGCCGCGGGACCACGACCGGACCCAATAGTCGGGCCTCACGTCGCCGAGAAAATCGCTGAGGACGGTCTGCGCCCGCGTGGGCTTTGCGACGAAGCCGGCAATGTCCGCGTGATGGAACACCCGCAGATACCAATTGGCCTAGCCGACGCGCAGGCCGGTCTCATCCGATTGCAGCACGGGTCCCGCGAGCAGCCGCGCGCGGATCGCGAAGGCGTCGCGCGAGGCCTGCAGCATGTCGACGACCGCGCCTTCGCTGACCCCTCGCAAGAACGAAATTGCAATGACCTATGACGCCGAACGGCATCGAGACTCCACGCCGAATAACATTTGAGCGCAACACGCCGTCGCCGGCGTCTGCCAGCTCTGATTTCGCCATCGGCGCGAACGACTAACGCGCTCCATCGTTCAGATGACAGCCCAGGCCCTGTATCGCCCGCGTCCGGTCAACTCGCGAAGATTCGACGAGAGTTCGCCCATCATCGTCGTCGCGGCTTGTTGTGAGATCCGGAGTTGCTTGGCGGCAAAAGGGACGTTGACGACCGGCGAAGCGAGACACAAATCGACGAGTTGCGACATCCTCGAATTTGCTCTTCGGTCTTTACACTTTCTAAGCAGGAGCTCGCGCGCAAGCGCTAATCTGTCGAGTTCCTTCGAGTCCGCCTTCGCCATCGTTTCGAGCGCACACGCGAAAGCGACCAATCGAGCTTCAAGATCATCGCGCCCAGCTCGGCGATATTTAGCGTGTCGAAATCCCGAATGCAGCGCTGTGAGATAATGCCGGGTCTTTCCGCGGGAACGTAGCAAGGCCGCGGCGAGCAAAGGGCCGAGCCAAGCGCTGCGCTGCAACGGCTCGATCTCCTCCCAACCATCGAGCGCGACGCTTGCGGCCATCAAGGGCGGAAGGTTCTGAGTTCGACCCAGACGCTCGCGCCATTCGGCGAGGCGGGCCTCCTCGTCCCAATCTTCATCGTAAACCAAACCAGAATCGTCCCGCTTCAGCGACGCCGGCTCGGTTCGCTCTATCACGCGTGACGTTCGCGCCAGCAATTCATCGATTTCGGCGAATTCTCCGGTACGGATCGTCTCGCCGTCCTCATCATCCAGCTCCTCATCCGCCCCTTCTTCCACGGTGTGCGAACCAGAAGTTGGCTCGCACACCGCGCCGTGTAGTCTTCCTGCGCCACGCAGATTGGCGAGGCCATCGGTCGTCAGCGCCCACGCCGGCTCGCGATCGGCTATGCGACGGCGCGTGAGCAGAACGGCGTGGGCCCGAACGAGTTCGTGCGTCGGCGTGCGCACATCCATTCCGGCGTCATGAAGCACGAGGTCTTCGATCTGCACGAATTCGCCGGC
>NZ_DATBQF010000035.1:0-9328 GCF_036560965.1 Methylosinus sp.
AAAATCCAGTCCACCAACGGCATCGAGCGCCTCAATGGCGAGATCAAGCGCCGCACCGAGGTCGTCGGCATCTTCCCGAACGAGAAGGCGATCAAGCGCCTCGTCGGCGCGATCTTGTTGGAACAGAATGACGAATGGGCCGTGCAGCGTGGCCGCTATATGACCCTGGAAACAATCGCCGCTTTGAGCGATGATCCCATCGTCAAGCTGCCCGCCGTGGCCGCCTGATCAAACCGACTGATGCCGGAGTCCCTAGGCGGCGTGGACAAATTTGAGCCAGTATCTGGCCGTGGCGATGTTGACCATGCCGAGAAAGGTTTCGGGGAGCTGGTCGTAGCGGGTAGCAATGGCGCGATTGACTTTGAGATGACCGAACATGCGCTCAATGCGGTTGCGCTGTTTGTAGAGGGTGCGGTTGTGCTCGATTTTCACGCGTCGGTTGGACCGTCCCGGAATTACGGCCTCGATGTTGCGTGCGGCAAGGTCAGAACGGATCGCATCGGCATCGTAGCCCTTGTCTGCGAGCAGTGCGTCTGGCACGCGTTCGGGCAAATCGATCAACGCATCATACGCCTTGCAATCTGCTGACTCACCGCCTGTCAGATGGAAGGCGAGCGGTCGTCCGAGAGCATCAGCCAGGCAGTGAAGCTTACTGGTGAACCCGCCCCGCGAGCGGCCAAGAGCGCGTCGATGAGCCCCCCTTTTCCGCCCGCTGCCGAGACGTGGGCGCGAACCGTGGTGCTGTCGATGCTGTAGTGACCGCTGTCTGCCATGATCTCGGCCAGCGTCACAGCCACCATTTCCCAGATCCCGGCTTCGCTCCAACGTCGGAACCGCCGATAGATCGTGTTCCAGTTGCCATATTTGGACGGCACGTCGCGCCACGGAGCGCCGCAGCGAAGTCGCCACAGTATCCCATTAATGATCGAGCGGTTCTCTTCAGGAGGTCGGCCTCGACCTCGGTTCGACGCTTCGATCGGGAGCAAGCCTTTCAAAACACGCCATTCTGCTTCGCTCAGGTCGCCTCTGCTCAAGTCTGCCTCCAAAAAGCAGTCTTGAATCAATGCTTTTGGCTCAAGTCAATCAGGTCCGATTGCCACCATTGCTGTGTCGTGCCAGAAAATTCTTCATGAAAAATATCCAGATCATCGACGGCGCTGCAAACGCCACTTTCAGCGTGTTTCAGGCAACAGAGGAAGAGTTCGTTGCCATCTTCCCGGACGGACGAGACATGGAACTGGTCGAAGACTTAATCGAACGGCTTGGCGACGAGGTCGCAGGTTCCGTGCTGAAACCGCTTTGGAACCGCCCGATCCTGAAGCGTGATGCGCTCGGAATCCATGGGACGCTATTCTACGACAATGAACATCGACGGGACCATATCCCGCCGTCGAAGCGCGAAATCGATTGGGATGATCGCTCGGTCAATCAAGCCCAGCGAGACCTATTCGCCAGACATCGCTAATTTGTCCACGCCGCCTAGAACGGGACCGACCTGAGCTACACCATCTCCAGGGGCACGATCCAGCGTCGGCCGTGATCTGAACTATCCCGCTCTCCTCGGCGACGGAATAAGAGAGATCGTCATGGATCATTGGGGCGACGCCACGCGGCAGGACAATGTGAAATTCCGGGCCGGCGCCCGCGGCTGTCCCAAAGCTAAGCCTGCCTTCACTATCGTTTCAACGAATTGCCCCGCGCATGGCACACGGACCGTGTCACGCGGGCTCGGGATGTGAGTGTGGCGCGTCGCCTCGAGAACAAGGACAACCGACTTTTCCCCGCAGCAGCGCCGCCCGTGATCGCTATATCCGCCGGCGTGGACAGGAAGATTTCCTGCGGCTTCGGCTGCGGGACGAGGACATTCGCGCCGGGCCGAATGAAAGGCAGCTTTTTTTCGTGGATTTCGCTGTCGTTTGTCCGACCGAGAAGTCACTGCTCTCGATCCGATGAAGCCGAGAACCCGCCACTGCCCAAACTCGCCGAAATTTAGCGCAACATTCACCCGGTCCGACCATGACGAGCTCAGCTACTCGCCGGCTACGGAGGCTTGATTCCCGTCTGTTCGTTCTCATTCGGCTCAATGTCACTGGTCGTGTCATCTCGCCGCTCTCTTCTCGACCCGAAAGATGACGAATCTGTCGGCGGCGCGTGGAGCATCTTGTAAAAATTTGGCCAAAGGCTGAGATCGGGAGCGGGCTCGTCCTTTTTCGTGACGGGCGGGGTCGGGAACGGCTCGAATTCCGCCACTGTCTGTGGGTCTGCGGGGCTTCTGGACGTCACCGGAGTGTCGTCGCGCTCATGCAATTTCGAGAGCGCCTCGAGCTGGGTGGCGACCGTCCGTCTAACCTGCGCGACCTCGGCCTCATCAGGGATTGGCAGCTCTATGTCGACGACGCCGGTCGAATCACGTCGACCGTAATGCGTAAAAGCGGTCTCGTCGTCGTGATGGCCCACCAGCGCCGCCACTTCTGCCGGAGCGTAGACGAGCTTGGCCTGCGCGATGAATTCGTGCCGGCAGCAATAGATCGCGTAACACTGCTCCTTGTCGGGCCACAATCGCCGACTCACGTCTTGCAAGCACCCTTGGAGACGACCGTAGTATTTCGTGTAATCGTCATCGGATAGGAAGGAACGGGCGAGTCCGATCGTGCGTGCGATCGAACGCATCATGCTCGGGCTCAAGTGCCGCCATCGCAATGTCCGACGCGCGCCGTTTCCGCGGCCATTCGTTGTTTTCGCGTTGTGGATTACGAGCTTTGCATTGTAGCCCTTCTCGGGGATTTCCAGCGACGCGGCGTACCATTCGAGTGGCCGTAGACCGGTCGCGCAGCTCGCTCTCAAGAAATCGATCAGCTCCCGCCCGTATCGCGCACGCCCTAGCCGGAGATCGGCGTACACTCTCATGCGGTCCTGGTATCGAAATCGCCCCGCCTTCATTGCGGACGTTTCTTTTGTCCGCACGACGGCGCCGGTCTGACTCTCAGCTCCGAGGATCGCGATAGCGCCGTCGCCTTCGTCGAGCGGCCGGTCTTCGTGTGTGAGGACATAGAGCGCCGCCGCCTTGTAAGAGCGCCAGGTCGATCGACTCCAGTTCGACTTTTGTTCGACGAGCCAATGCACGAAGCGCAACGGGGTCAATTCGGCGACCTCGACCGATATTTCACGAGCGCAGCGCGCCCTCAGCCGGGCGGCCCGCTCGACATAGGTCGCTATGGTCTGCGCGGTCACCGACATTTCGATATCCTCGAAGAGACATTGCTGTCCGGGACCCGCTTCTGCGAAGACGGTGTCGAGGCGATGGCTTCATTCACCATCGGAATGGCGACGGCCGTGGGGACAGGAATGTCCATGACGATTGTCCGCAAAAGCTCACTATCAGGAATATAAAATCATATCGGCACGAATCAATAGGAGTTATTTTGTTGGCATGCGCCACGGCGGCGAAACGTTTTTGTTCGTGACAGAAACGGATTTCTCCGTTTTGGAAACGGAATTGTTCGTCACAAAAACGAATTTGTCCGCATTGGTAACGGATTTGTCCGCGCCAAACGCGCGGAATTTTCCGTTTCTCCGGCGGACAAAAGTGTTTCAAAACCCCCGAGTAACACGGGACTGACCGGGGTCCCTCGCGGATCGTCCCGCGACCCTGTGCATTTCGAGAGAGGCCGAAACTCTCGAACTCTCGCAGCCCTTGGCGATCGTCGTCCATGGGCGATGACGGCGGTTCAGGCTCATGATTTCCTCCCGCGAGTCTTCGTATCGCTCTTCGGGCCACCGCGGCGGATGGACGGCGTCGCCAAGAGGGCCGCGACGTCGTCCCCGGTCAGGAAGCGGCGGTCGAGCAGCGCGTCGGCGATGCGCTCGACGGCGGCGCGTAGCGCGTGATCTAAGGCCAGCCGTTCTTGCCATTGGCGTTGTCTGCGATCACGCCGAGGTTCCTCTCGTAGTCCGCCCAGCTCGATGATCTTGGATCAATACCTCCAAACCTCCCAGTCCTTACGTTCGCGTCTGAAGCCGCGAACGATCTTCTTTCGGCCGCCATCGATGCTGACACGGCGCCCCGTGCGCCCGAAGGCGTAGGCGCCGGCATAGATCGGGTTGGTCAGCATGTGCAGGATCGTTGGGTATGCCGGCAGCTTCCAGTCGATCTGGCGGCCTTCCGCGCCATGGACGATGGCCGGCAGCGGCACGCGCTCATGCCGGAACCACAAATGCGTCTGACGCACCGATTGCACGTCGGCGAATTTGGCGAACACCAAGGCGATCGCCTCAACGATGCGCCCAGACGAGGTGCGCCTGTGATGATTTAGCTCGGCGCCATGGGCAAGAGCTTGCGTTCGTGCTGGGGGAATGAAGGATCTGCCGAAGAAGACAAAAGTGGAAGTAATAGCTTCCAGACGCGCCAACTTCAAGCCGTCACGAATGTTTGCGGTTCGTGGACGGAATAGCTCTCGATGACAAATGGAGATTCATTCCTATTCGGCTAAAAATCTTGAGCTTGGCAGGATAGTTGCGTTAACTATACAATTTTCTTCTAAATATTTGCCGGATTCGACCTTGAAGAACCTGAGCCGAATCCATATCTCGTCGATCGGTCGCGGCTATCCAAGTCGAAAAGCGGCCGCCATGGAGGGATTCCAGCCCTCCACAGCGGCCTGACCAAACGATGATCGAATGGAGATCACCATATGGCTATCAAAGGGACTATCACGTCTCCGCGCCGAGCGGAATCCGTCCAGAACGGCTGCGGCTTGCGCTTCGACCCCTGCGCGACGCAAGGGTCCAAACACCTCGGTCGTCTCGACCCGATCTGCGTCCAGCCCGCATCCGATCGGTCGCCGACGCGACATGCCGCTCCGGCGATCACCGGGTGCGACGCCGCGGGTCTTTTTGTGATGTTGACCCCGCGCGAACAGCTCTCTTTCGATCTGCGCGCTCTGCCGCTCCGCACGCCTGCCGCCTATCTTCTCCTCAATGACGATTGGGCGGATGTCGCGATGGCGCGTGCGGGCGAGACGCTCGATGTGCGCAATCGTCTCGCTCATCACATGCGGGACCGCAAACTCGCCTGGTTTACGCGCGCGGCCATCATCTATGGCCCCGCGGTGGACAAGCGGGTCGCTCACGGTTTGCAGTATTTCCTGCATAGTCATCTGGTCGCCGCCGGACGCTGCGACGTCATGTCCGGCGTGGACGCCAATCCTCCGTCGACGTCCGCGTTCCAGGCCGCGCTGGGGTTGTTCGAACGAGCGCGTCTCTATCTCTCGGTGGCGGGCCTCGATCTCCTCGAGGAGAGAACCGTCCACGACTCCGAGCGCGCCATTGAGCCGGACGACGTCGACGGATTCGTGACGCCCTTCGATGCGGAGCGCGTCTGGGTCCTGAAAGACATGGGCTACAGAGCCGCCGTCGCCGAGGCGGGCGGGTGCTGGGCCGTTCTCGCCGGATCGGAAATCCGCGCCCGGGCGCAACCGTCGGCGCGGCCGCGCGACATTCGCATCCGCGACGAGCTCGCGCGCGACCGTGCGCTCGAACCGGTGCACGGCCGGCCGGACGTCCGTGTTCTGTCGAGAGATGTCCCCGTCCGGTCGCTCGACGACGCCGGCAAGCTCGTGTTGGGCAGCCCGCGCAGCGTGACGCGCGCGTGGGAAGAGATCCGCCTCGACGCGCGCTTCGCTTTCCGAGCCTGACGCAACCCCGCAATTCTATCGCGTGCGGCCGCGGCGACGCCGCCGCACGCGCCTCGGTCGCGTTTGCGCATCCACAAGCCAACTGGTCTAGCCGCGCCGATTCTTCATCGGCGGCCGAAGATCGCGACGTCGGGCGCTCATTCGAGGACCAGGCAAACTCTAAACCCGAGTGGGCTCCGACATGTCGAGATTCGACGCGCCCCCGATGGGCGCGATCAGGAGGGTTATGCCATGAAGCCTTGCAATATTGCTGAAACGCATTGCGCGCCGCCTTCTTTCGTCTGGTGGCGCGATGTCTCCGCTCTCGCCTTCACGAGCGCCCATGCGCATGAGCTGATGCGAGATCTCGCGCGCCTCTTCGACGGAGCGGATCTTCGCGACTCCTGTCGCGACAGGGTGGCTGCCGCTGTCGGTCGCGCCATTCGTATCGCTCGAGACCAGAGCGCCTCGATCGCAGACGTCGACGCGGCGATGAGCCTCACGCTGCTTCATGCACTCCGCGGGGAGGCGGCCGCTCGCGAGATCGTCATATTCGGTCTGCGGCGCCGGCGCTCCGCCGCTTCCGATCTCATCGCCGAAAGCTGGCGCATGGCGCCTGCGTTTCAGAAGACGCGCGCATCGCGTTCCGCGCATCGTCGCCGCCCCCGCATGATTCCACGGCAGAGACGATGGCGCCGGATGCCGATCGCTCGTGGTCGATGAGCCGAGGCGCCACAACGGTGATTTTTTTCGAGCATGGAGGTTTCATAATGCGTAGTGCGATTTTTCTGGGCGACGATCCGAAGCAGATTATTCGAAGAACGCGGGCCCTGTCGGACGATATCGCCTGTATCCTCGCGGATGGCGCTCCTGCGGAAAGCGATCTCGCCGAGGCGCCGATCTTGGACCATTGGGTTGTCATCGGGCGCATGACGCCCGCTCTCGCGGGAGCGGTTACCGGTCATCCCGCGCTCGGCGATCGCAGCATTATCACGTCCGATCTGTGCGCGCTGGACGCCGCTGCCGGCTGGGCGCGCACGGAGAGCCGCTTCTATCGCCTCGGTCGTCCCGGCGGCGGCGCGCGCGGGAGGGACCAATGAGCAAGCGCTCGCAAATAAAGGGAAACGACGACGACCTCTTCGACCGCCCCGACGATGACGACGACGCGGTCGGAACGGCCGGCGTCGCCGACGCTCTGGCCTTGGCCTGCCTGCGGGCGGCCCTGCCGGCCGATCTGCGCCGGCGGATCCGTTACGGCGACGCTGTCGCCGTCGTCGTCCAGGCGCCCGCCGCCGACTGGTGCGACGTTCTGGCGCGCGCCGCCCGGAAGGATGCGGCGCAGATCGTCTCGCTCGCGCGGGACGGCACGTCCCGCCGCGACCACGATCCTGCGCGCGGCAATGACGGCGTCGCCGGCGACCTCGCGCGCGGACGTTCCGTCGTCGGCGTCTCGCAGGATCCGCAGCGATTCCTGCCGTCGACGCTGATCGCCGTCGCCGATGCGCAGGTCCGCGTCCGCGCTCCCGACGCCAAAGTCCTGCGGTCGCTGCTGCGGAAGCACGCGAGCGGACGCGTTCCCGACGCGCTCCCCGACGTCTCGATGCTCGGCTTCCATGAAATCGTGGCGTCCTTCCGCTCGGGCGCGGCGGCGGGCGACGTCGTCGACAGGCTCGCCGCCGTCGCGAAGCGCAAGGCCGTCGCTCGAACGGGCGACGGCCCGGCTTTGCAGGAGCTTCCGTGGGTTCCCGCCGGCGCGATGCGTTGGGGTCTGTCGCTCGCCGCCGAGGTCGCCGCCCACCGCGCCGGCGCCGCGTGGCCCAAGGACAGCTCGGCCTTGTTCCACGGGCCGCCCGGCACGGGGAAGACGCTCTTCGCGCGCGCCGTTGCGAAATCCTGCGGGCTGAATTTCATCGCCACCAGCCCGAGCTCCTGGTTCCGCAACACCACGGGGCTCAACGACGTCGTGACCGCCTTCACGCGGTCGTGGGACGCCGCGCGCGCAGCCCGCCCGGCCATCTATTTCATCGACGAGATCGACGGGCTTCCCGACCGTTCGAAGCTGGACGCCGATCGGCTGAGCTGGTGGGCGCCGCTGCTCGACGCCGTGCTGCTCGCGCTTTCCGGCGGGTCCGACTCCGAGCGGGACGGCCTCGTCATCTGCGCGGCCACCAATCACCCCGAAAAGATCGATCCCGCATTGCTGCGACCGGGCAGAATCGGACGGTTGATCGAGATCGGGCCGCCCGACGCGACCGGCCTCGCCGCCGTGCTGCGCCATCACCTCGGGACCGCGCTCGCCGGCGCCGATCTCGTTCCTGCGGCGAGCCTCGCGCCTGGCACCACTCCCGCGCAGGCCGCGCAATGGGCCGACGACACGCTGCGCCTCGCCCGCGACGCTGGGCGCGCGCCGATGCTCGACGACCTGCTGCGTGTGATCGCGCCGCCCGATCATCGCTCGCCCGCCGACCGGCGCGTCGCCGCCGTCCACGAGGCCGGGCATTGCGTCGCCTATCGCGAGGCCGGGCTGACCATCGCCTCGACGTCGATCGTCGCGCGCGGCGACTCCGGCGGGGAGACCCGCGCCGCCGGGCGTCCCTCGATGTTCCCGACGCGCGCCGATCTCGACGCCGGCGTCGTGATCCTGCTCGCGGGACGTTCCGCCGAGGAGGTCGTCCTCGGCGCGGCGTCCACCGGCGCCGTGATCGATCTGGCGATGGCGACGCGCGCGCTGGCCGACGGGCACGGCTCCCACGGGCTGGGCGACACGCTGCGGCACCGGCCCGACCCGGCGGCGTCCCTGGCCTTCGACCACGCGTTGCGCGCCGCCGTGGACGCGGATCTCGCCCGGCTGCACGCGCGCGCGCTCGACCTGATCCGCCGGCGCCGCGCCGACGTCGAGTGCATCGCCGACGCACTGCTCGACCGTCGCTTCCTGACCGGGGACGACGTCGCCGCTTTGCTGGGGCGGACGGTCTGCAACGGCGGCGCGAAAAGCAGGGCTAAGAACGCCAAGGGGGGCTCGAGGATTCGCGCAAGGAATGCATGAGCCCGGGATGCCGACTTCCTCGACGACGTCGTTGCGCGCCTGTTGACGGTCCGCGGCCGACGTCTAACGCGCCGCCGCGAGCCCTGCACGCTGTTGCGGTCGCGGTCCTCGATGAGGCGGAGAGGCGCGCCGGTATGGCACGCGTTTCCGACGTGATCCTGCGATTCCCGTGGGGCGTACGGCGCGACAAGGGCAATCGTTCCTGTCTGTTATGATGCAAAGCCTACTCGGCGCGACCCATCTGCTGTGGCCGGAAGGCGCCATGAGCGGTCATTTGTCCGTCGGAGGGAGGGCACGGTTCCATTTGCAAGCTAAGCGGCTTTGACTACGACTAGTAAACGGCGTAAACCGATGCAATCGGGCTTTGTAGGAATAACCAGTGTCATCTCAATCTTCTTTGCTCGGTGCGGCTGGTGAATATCACGTCATATCGGAATTACTCCGGCGTGGTTACATCGCTGCGCTCGCACCGCAAGGAGTTCCCAACGCTGATATTGTAGTAACTGACGTGGAGGGGGCGCGACTCTGCTCTATTCAAGTGAAGACCCGTCGCGATATTGGTTCGGATGGCGGCTGGCACATGAAAGCAAAACACGAAGACATCCGGTCT
>NZ_DATBQF010000036.1:0-107775 GCF_036560965.1 Methylosinus sp.
ATCGACGGCGATCTGACGCCGCGTCCCAGGTCGCACGGGCTCGCAATACGCCGAAATGGACGCCCGCTCGAAGACGCTCTATGTGTTCGCTTCGCGCATCAGGTGCTCGACGAGCGCTTGGATCGGCGGGCTGGCGCTGAACGAGTGTCCCGTTGCCCTTAACTCGGATCTGCTTCGCTCTCGGTGGGTCTTCCTCAATTTGGGTGGAAGCTCCAACCTAAGGGACCGACTTCATCAAGCGGCGCGTCACCGTCTACGGAGAAGAGGTCAAGCTCACTCTCACGCGCAAGGAGTACGATCTGTTGCGGACTCTCGCGCAACACGCGGGCCAAGTTGTCACGCACAAGCAATTGTTGGCTGCGGGCTGGGGCGCCGCGGTGACAGACACGCAATTCGTGCGGGTCTACGTTGGGCAGTTGCGCCAAAAGATCGAGGAGGATCCGAGCGCGCCAAAGCTCATTTTGACCGAGCCCGGCATCGGCTATCGCCTGCAGGACGAGTAATTGGGGCTTTGTCGCAGATTATAAGGGTCTTCGTCGCTTTCCGGGGAGCCGATTGTCGAGGTTGCGCCTTCCATGCACTCGAAGGGGGATGCGAAAGGACATCAAACTGTCAGTCGGTCCCGGAACGGAAGTCGAAGGCGGCGCGTGCGCGCAAGGCGACGGGTTGATGCGTCGGCTCGCGTTCGCTACGGAAAGATCGCTCTTCCGATCGAGCCCGCATGCCTCTCTCCCATCGACGGCGCCCTCTAGCGCGCTTTTGGCAGAGACAAGCGGAAGGTCGCGCCGCCGCCCGGCGTGTCCTCGACCCAGATGCGGCCCTGGAGCTTGTCCATCAGCTCGCGCGCTATGGCGAGGCCGAGGCCAGAGCCCGGCGTCGCCTCGTTCTTGCGCCAAAAGGGCTCGAAAATCGCCTCGCGATCTTCGAGCGGCACGCCTTCCCCGTGATCGATCACGCTGACGATCGCATCGGCGTCCACGTTTAATATCACGGCGCCGTCGCGCGGCTCGGCGCGCAGCGCATTGTCGAGGAGATTCGCGACGACCGATTCGATCGCACGCCGATTTCCGCGAACGATCACGGGCGCATCGCTCGCCTCGAACTCGATGAATCGGTCGCAGTCCATGGCCAGCGGCAGCATATTGGTGACGATCTCGCGCGTCGCCTCGCAGAGATCGACCTCCTGCTCGAGGGACACTTGGCCTTCCGCGACGCGCGCGGCGATCAGCATTTGCTCGACGATGGAGCGCAACCGGCCGGCGTCGACCAGAAGCTCGTTGTTGAGCGCGGTTTCCCGCGCATTCTCGAGCCGCGCGCGCATGATTGCGAGCGGCGTGCGCAGCTCATGCGCGGCGTTGGCCGTGAAGAGGCGCTGCCGTGCGACTCCCGCCGCGAGACGCGAGAGCGCCTCGTTGACGGCGTCGACCAGCGGCGTGATCTCGGTCGGAACCGCATTGGTCCCGAGGCGCGAGCCGAGCGAATCCATGTCGATCTGCGCTGCTTCGCTGACCGTCGCGCGAAGCGGCTGCAATCCCTGTCGCACGGCGATCCAGGCGGCTGCGGTCGAGGCCACCAGAGCAGCGGCGACATAGGTCCAGACCCATTCGAAATTGGCCACCGTCTGGAGCAGCACGTCGATCGGGCGGACTTGCAGGCAATAGTGCGCCAGATGCATCTTGCCGTAGCGCGTCCAGCTCGTCGACATGAAGCCGAGAGCCGGCGTGCGCGGATCGCCGGGCAGAACGAAATGCGCGTGCTCGGAGCTGATGTCGATGATCTTCGCGAGCGGCGCGACGAGCGCGGGCGACGAGCCGGGAATCGGCGCCCCGGTGATAAAATCGAAGGCGGCGAATTTGAATCGTGGGTTTCGCCGCATTTCTTCCGCAAGCTTGGGCTCTGGATCGATTCGAACGATTCCATCCGCGTCGCGCACGAGCGACGACTGGATCAGCATATTCGCACGAAAGCTCGCCAGCTCGTCGAAGGACATCGAATATTGACCGATCTCCAGCACGCCGAGAATAATCGGAATTGCCCAGCCGACGAGATAGGCGAGGAGCTGCGAGAGAAGGAGATAGCCGACCGTGCGACGAACGAGCGAGGGCGGCGGCGTCACGAATCATCCTCTGCGGCGCCGCGCGACTCCTTGATGCGATAGCCGAGCGAGCGGGCAGAACGGATTTCGACGCCCGCGTCGAGCTCGGCGAGACGGGCGCGAAGCCGCGAGACCAACGAGGTCAGCGCATGCTCCTGAACCTCCATCCCGCGGCCGTAGAGCTGCGCATAGAGCGCCTCCCGCGAGACGACGCGATTGGCGCTCCTCACCAGCGCCTCCAGCAGCAGCAGCTCCTGGCGCGTCAGCAGCGCCTCCGCGCCGCGGATGGAGACGACGCGCTGATCGAGATCGAAAGACAGCGCTCCGATCTCGACCGGGCGCAGCGCTGTCCTGCCCTGCCCGCGGAGCTGGACGCGAATGCGCGCGACCAGCTCGTCGAGGTTGAATGGCTTGGTGAGATAATCATCCGCGCCTGCCTCCAAACCGTCGATGCGGGCGTCGACAGCGTCGAGCGCCGTCAGCATCATGATGCGGATCTCTGGCTGCTTCTCGCGAATGCGTGGGATGATGGCGATCGCGTCGCCGTCGGGCAACCGACGATCCAGCAGCGCGACCGAATAGCGGCAGTCGTCGAGCGCCTGGATCGCCCCCTCGATCGTGCCCACATGATCGACGCCATAGCCGGCGCGCTCGACCTTCGAGGCCACTTCCCGCGCCAAAGGCGCATGATCCTCCACCAGCAAGATACGCATCGACGCCGCTCCTCGAACGAACCCGGCCGAGCATCCGGCCCCGCGCCTCCCAAACTGGCCGAAATCGAGGATCGAAACTGTGGCTTTTATGCAACAGACAGTGCGCCTTGTGGCCTTTTTTTCAATTTATGAGGTTTCCACGACTTTCGCCACTTAGGTTCGGCTGGCCGAGTGTCGTTTCGACAGAGCCAAAGGAACGAACACTCGGCGATTCTATGTTCGTGATGCGGAAAATTCATGAAGGCCGAGCGGATTAGAGATTTGCGTCGCGCGCCTTTGTGGCGAATGCTCGCGCTCGGCCTCCTCGCCCTTTTTCTCGCGCTGCCGCCCATCATCGCTATCGTCGCCGACACGCGCGCGCATGCCGGAGCGGATGGCGGGATCTCGGTCGATCTCGGCGAGGCCTGCAGCGTCGATAGCGCGAATGGCCGCGCTTCGGAGCATCGGGATCATTCGCAATCCTGCCGCTTTTGTCCGGGCCTCTCCTGCGCCGGCGATGGATTGTTTCCAGACCTCGGCGCCGGCGCGCCGGTCTCCGTCGGCGCGCAGAACGCCGACGTCGAAGCAGGGCTTCCTGCCATCGCCCCCGTCCTCGGCGCGAGCGGCTGGGGCAGCTCCTGGACGGCGCAGGCGCCTCCCGCGTTCGGCTGATTCGTCACGCCGCCTCGCGGCGGTCCGCGTCTCGACCCGAACCGAGCGGCACAAGACCGCTTTCAGGAGATTTTCATGCCTCGCCTCCAATTGTCGTGCGGCGTTTCCGCCTGCGCGCTCCTCATCTCGCTGCTATCCGCATCCGCCTCGGCGCAAGAGGCCCTGCCCACGATCGATATCGCCGGCGGCGGCCCGGCGACAGGAACGCAGACCAGCGTCGCCGCGCCCGCCAAGGAAAGCGGCTATCGGCGCACGACCTCCTTCGGAGGCTCCAAGACCGACACGCCGCTCTTGAACACGCCCGTCGCCGTGCAGATCGTCCCGCGCGAAGTGATCGTGGACAAGCAGGCGCTCGACACGATGGAGGCGGTCAAGAACGTCTCCGGCGTGCAGGCGTCCACCGGCACATATTATGATCAATATCTCATTCGCGGCTTCACCAGCGGCAATGGCGTGACCTGGCGCGACGGCCTGAAGCTCGAAGGCATGATCGGCGGCGAGGAGATCGCCTTCACCGAGCGCGTCGAGATTGTCAAAGGTCCAGGCTCGGTCCTCTACGGACGCATCGAGCCCGGCGGCTTCGTCAATGTCGTCACCAAGCGCCCGCAGGAGGAATTCAAGGCGGAGATCACGCAGCAGCTCGGCAATTGGGGCCTCGCGCGCACGAGCGCCGACATCACCGGCGCCGTCGACGCCGAGAAGACCGTGCTCTATCGCGTGATGGGCGTCTACGATCACGCGGACAGCTTCACCGATTTCGATCACCGCGACAATGGCGCCGCGGCGCTGTTCCTCACCTTCCGGCCGACGCAGAATTTCGAGTTCAATCTGCAATTCGAGCATTATCAGAAGAAGCAGACGTCGCCGGACGGATCAGGAACGGTCCCGGTCAACATCGTTCAGGGCGTCGTCAATTATCCGATCAATCTGCCGCGTCATTTTTCGGTCGCCGATCCCGGAATATGGAATGATTTCCCTTATGTGGTGCGGCGGACGCTCTATGGCTTCGACTGGACCTATAAGATCGACGAGAACTGGAAGCTGAAGAATCGCTTTCACATCGTGGACGATCGGGAGAATCAGACCGGCATCGGCAATTGGGCCGGATTCGACGGCGCCAATATCACGCGAACCTTCCATAACAGTCCGCTGACCCGCAATATTCTCTCGACCAATCTCGATCTGACCGGCGAGATCATGACCGGCCCGATCCGTCACAAGACGCTCGTCGGCCTCGATTGGTACAAATATCAGGACGACTGGGTCGGAGTCTACGGCTTCGCCCTGCCGGTCGCTCCGCTCAACATCTACGCGCCGGTCTATGGCAATTTCACCGGGCTTTTGCACAATCTCGCCGATTCGGCGCGTAGCAACGTCCAATGGCGTTCGCGTCAGCAGGATTTCGGCGTCTACGCCCAGGACCAGATATCGCTGTTCGACGATCGCCTGCAAATTCTGCTCGGCGGCCGCTGGGACAAGGCGGTTGTCTCTAGCGCGGCGGTCTATGGCGCGGTCATGGCGGACTGCTTTCCGGGCTGCACCGGCTATCCGCTGAACACTTATTCCGACAAGCCGAAACTGTCTCCGCGCGCCGCTGCGCTGTTCAAGGTCACGGACAATATTTCGGTATTCGGCGGCTATGTGCGCTCTTTCGGCGCGAACAATGGCGTCGACGCGAGCGGAAAGGTCTTTGCCCCCGAAGAAGCGTTCCAATGGGAGGCTGGCGTCAAATCAGCCTGGCTCGACGGCGATCTGACGGCGAGCGTTACCTTGTTCGATCTCACCAAGACGAATATCGTCAAGGCCGATCCTATCAATCCGGGCTTCTCGCAGCCGGTCGGCGTCGTGAACAGCCGCGGCGTCGAATTCGACGTCGCCGGCAAGGTCACCGAAAATCTCAGCGTGATCGCCAGCTACACATTCGATGTGGCCAAGATCGTCGACGACAACAACAATGGCAATAAGGGCCATCGCTTCAACAGCGTCGCGCCGCATGTCGGCAACATATGGGCGAAATGGGACACGGCGCCCGGACGGCCGGAAGGATGGGAGCTCGGCTTCGGCGCCTATGCCTCCGACGAGCGCTGGGGCGCCGACGACAATACGTGGAAAATGCCCGCCTATGTGAAATTCGACATGATGACGTCCTATCGGACGCTCATCGACAATCACAAGGTGACGTTCCGCTTCAATGTCAAGAATCTCTCCGACACGAAATATTTCGAGCGGAGCGACGGGTGGATGTTCGCCTATTACGGCGCGCCGCGCACTTTCATCGGCTCGGTGAATTTTCAATTCTGAGACTATGGGGCGCCGTAGCCGCGGCGCCCTTTTCACATCGATCCAGCGCTCGCGCCTCTATGTCCTCGAGGTCGATTCTGCGCCGAAAGCGCCAGTAAGACGATTCGGCGGTCGTCGCCTCCGTCGGCGCTCGGGAAGAGACGCCGAGCGTCTCACGGAACCGGTCGCTTCGCACCGAGAGTGAAGCAGAGCCAGATCGGCGATTCGTTCTCAGAACTGCCAGAGGAAGCGCCCAATCAGCGCATGAGCTTCCGCGCCGGAGGCGAGACGGGACGAATAGACGAGCGAGGCGAGCGCATTGGGCGCGACGGCGGCGTCGAGCCCCGCCTCGATCAGCAGCGCGTCGACCGCGAGCGGCGCGCCAGCGACGAAGACCGGCGCGGATCCAGGAACGAGGGACATTCCGGTCGTCGGAACGATGCGGTCGAAAGCGTGGCTCCAGGCGACGGACGCTCTGGCGGAGACCGCCGCGGCTCCGATCGTCCATGCGGAGGTCCTCGCTCGGACGCCGATGGAGGAGAAGGTCGTGGCGGTCTGCGCTCCGGCGACGGTCAGGGCCGCGGACCCGCCGCTCTCCCGAAACCCATCGCTCGCCACCCTCACATGAGCCACGCCGGCGAAGGTCTCCGCCCCCTCGAGCAACGGCCAGAAGCCGCGGAACAAGCCGCGATAGGAGGCCTCGCCGAAGGCCTGCGCCGTATGCGCGCCATAATCGGCGTGAGGGGCGTCGGCGAAGCCGCGGAAAGCGATCCGGCGCATCGTCGTCACATCGTGATGCGAATAGGCGCCGCCGACTCGCAAGCCGAGATCGCCGGCGCGCGTGTCGCCATAAACGGCCACATGAGCGGACTCCATGTCGCCGCTCGAGGCGCGGGCGTCGACGCGCGCCGCGCTGTGTCCGCCGCCGGCGGCGCCGCCCAGTCGCGAATCGCCGAGCGCCACATCGACGCCGGCGAGGCCTCCGGCCGTGCTCATGCGCGCGGTCGCGGCGTTGCCGTCGCCGCCGAGGCGCGCCCAATCGCCAAAGCCATGGGCCCAGACCGTGAAGACGGGGACGGTCGAGCCGGCGACCGCCTGTCGCTGCCGCTCGAGCACCGTGTCGCGCAGCGTCCGGCTCTCATCGACGAGCAGGGCGCGCAGGCTCGAATGGATCTCGCCCGAGAGCCCGTCGAAGGCGGCCCTCGCCTCCGCCGCGGTCAGCAGCAGCGCCGGCGCGACGATCGGATGCGCGAGGCCGGCGAGCTCCAGCGCTCGGCCTGCGGCGATCTGATCGAGCGTGCCGCCGACGCTCGAGAAATCGACGCTGTTGCGCACGAGCTTCAGATAGACGTTGTTCGCGTCATAGCTCAGCGACGGACTGTAGAAGGCGAGATCGGTGGTCGCCTCGTCGAAAACGCCGGAGCGCCCGCCCACGGCGGTCAGAATCGTGTAGGAGGCGTTCGGCCCATAATCTCCGCTCGCCGCCAGCGCGCGCACCGCGCCGCCGTCGATCCGCGCGGCGCCGGTCACCGAGAGAAGGCCGCTCGAGGCGGGCGTCACGCCGACGGCGAGCGTCGAGCCCGGTCGCTGCACATAGTTTCCGTCGATGGTGAATTGTCCGCTGTCCACCCGCACGGCGCCGGAATTGGCGACCGCGCCGGCGACGACGCCCGCGCCCGTCAAAGTCGCGCCGCTCTGCACCTCGACCGACGGGCTCGCGAGCCGCCCGTCGACGCGGGTGAGGCCGCTCTGCAGCGTCACGCCGCTCGAAAATGCGCCGGTCCCCGTCAGCGTCCAGGCGGCGCCTTGCATGGAGAGCGTCTCGAAGCCGGAGAATTGGGAAATATCCTGCGCTCCGGAGCCTTGCAGCGCGAGCGCATCGGTCCCCGTTCCGCCATTCACGGCCCCGGCGATCGTCGAGCCGGTCGCGAGCGTCAACGTATGGGCCGCGGCGCCGGAGAAGGCGATGGCGACGCCGCTGCCGGTGGAGCGGATGGTCCCGGAATTGGTCACGGAGCCCGCGCCCGTGAAGAGCAGGGCCGCACGGCCGGAGCCCGCCGCCGATTCGATCGAGCCGGAATTGACGATCGAGCCGCCGCCGGCGCCTTCGACAGCCGGACCGCGCGCCGACGAGATCGCGCCCGCGTTGGTGAGGGAGAGCGGCGCGCTGGCGCTGGAATAGATCCCATTATAGCTGCCGAATATCGAGGCGCCCGCGCCGTTGACGATCGCGCTCGCGCCGCCTGCGACGTAAACGCCGGTGGCGAAGGAGGACGCGCCTGTATTGGAGATCACGCCATTGTTGGTCACCACGCGCGACGCGCCGCCGCTGATGGCGACGGCGTTATTGCCATTGGTCGTCGTGATGGAGCCGCCCGCGAGATTGGTCACCGAGCCGCCGCCAAAGAGCAGCACGATATCGGGGCCGCCTCCGCCCGTTATCGAGCCGGCATTGACGACGACGCCGGCGCCCCCGACTCCCGCCACGCCGAGCACGATGGCGCTCGTCGTCGAGGCGATCGTCGCGCCGGCGGCGTTGTCGACCTCGCCGCCCTTTTTGAACGTGACCGTGTTGGCGCCCGACAGCTTCCCGTCATTGACGAGCGTCCAGGGTCGCAGCGTCGCAGTGACCGCCGGCCCGCCGGGAAACGGCGGCGGTCCGAGCGTCACGCCGGCGGCGACATGGGCGGTCGAGCCGGTATTTCCGTCCAGCGCGAGGCTCGCGGCGTTCGCTGTCACCTCCACATCGGCGGCCAGCGCGCCGGTGGCGGACAGAGCGGCCGACAGAATGGCGAGCCGGGCGACGGCCCGGCCGCTTTCGACGGAATGTGTCATCGCGAGCCCCCGAATGCAGGAGCCCGTACGTAGCCGAGACGCCACGATTCGAAACCTCGCCGTTCAGCCAGGTTCGCTCATCGGCCGAGCCTCCTCGTCTGGCGGGCCTCGTCAGAGGAGTCCGTAGAGCGCGAGGCGCGTCACGCATTCGGACCGCGAGGTCGAGCCGAGCTTCTTCTTCGCGCCCTCTACGTGGAAATGGGCCGTCGAGCGCGAAATGCCGAGCACTTGGGCGATCTCCCAATCGGTCTTGCCGACGGCCACCCATTGCATGCATTCGATCTCCCGCGCGGTGAGCTTCGGCATGTCCTCCGAGACGAGGCCGAAACCGATCTCCCTGCGGCAGCGCTCGTGAAGGGCGCGGGACATGAGATCGAGGCAGGCGCGCTCCTGCGGCGAGAAGGTCGCCGTATCGAATGAGGCGAGCGAAACGAGGCCCTGATAGCCCATGGGGCCGTGGATCGGCACGCCGACGACCTCGCGCCATCCATAGGCGCGGCCAATGTCATAGACCGCTTGCGCGCGCGGCGTCAGCGGGCGGCGCTTCTCCACCTCGCTCCACAGATAGAGCGTCATGGAGCGCCGCGCCTCCTCGACGAAAGGATCGTCGGCGAATATCTGCTTCTCATTGTAGAGCGCGAGCCAATCTTCCGGCCAATCGTTGAAGAAGAAACGGTGGACGCGATGCGTCGAAACGCCGGTCCAGGCGCCGCAGACGGAATGGGCGAGGCCGAGCGTCCCGATGAGGTCCCGAAATTCGGCGATCGCCGAATGAATCTCGACGTCGCCGGCGCACGCGCCGGCGAGCGCGACGGCGCGGGCGGAGAAATCGGCGGACATGGCTCGGCTCCCACGAAAATTCGAAAACGCGCCAGAGCCTAGTCAAAGCTTTGGAAACGGTCCAGAAATGGTTGCGCTCTGTCGGGTTTCCGAGGCGGAGGCGCTGATTCTCGATCGCAGCCGCCCGCTCCGTGCGGACTCTTCGAGAGCGACATCACGCGCTATGACGCCTTTGGACGCCGCCTTCGCTTCGCGGTCACGTTGAATTGTCCGGCGAAAGTCTGTGCCGAGGCATCGGGAACAGCGTAAGGGCTTTCGCAAATAGAGCCGACGCCTCGCGTCGACGGGAGAGCTATGCCAGAACGGAAAGACGAGCTAAAATATGCAAATCGGATCCGAAGCCGAATTCCATTCGACAATGCAAAGAGCAAGCGAGCCTTGGACAGCGGCGGCATGCGCAGCATAGCGGCATTGACCAGGACGCATCGCAGCGGCGCGCGCCGGCAGATTGGCGTAGAGCTCGTTGTGGAGTCCCTTGAACACGATGCGATCGGCGTCGGTCGGCGCATAGGTCGCCTTCAGATTGATCGTCTGCGTGTCGTATTGCGTGTGGAGGATGTGTCCGTCGCCACGCACATCGCTGCCGAAGAGAAACACGTCGAACGGACCGGACTTCTTGCCGATGAGCGCGTAATTATTGACATAGCCGAAGCTGCTGAACTCATGGCCGGTCCGCGCTCCGTCGATGTCCGCGCCGTTATAGGTGCGAAAATTGACGGCGCCGCCATTCGCCCAATTGCCGAACAGGCTCGAGGACGGGCCTCGGTAGACGTCGACCGCCGCATAGGCGTGCGGGTCGTTCGAATCCGTGCGTGACGAGCCGGTGGACTAGAAGCCGTCCTCGAGCAGGACGATGTTGCGCAACGAGCCGCCGACGCGCGCGCCGGAGCCGCGAATGGAGAGGGTGACGTCACGCGGGCCATTGCCTTGCTTGAACGACATGCCCGGGCTGTATTGCAGCAGATCGGCGATGGTGAAGAGCGGCGTATGACGAAAGCGGCCGACGTCGATCGAGGTGAACGTCTGGCCCGTCGGCTCGCGATAGACGGGCAGCTTCTTCTTTTTCGCGTCGAGGCCTGGAGCCGCGCGCTCGGCGCGCGCGGCTTCGCCGATATCGATTTCCGGCAGGACTTCTTGCGCCGTGGCCGCCGACGCCAGAAGGACGCAGTTTCTATCCTTTCGTCATGGTTCCGAAGGCGGCCGGCGCGAGGGGCGCCGGCCTCTGGTCATGCAGCGTCGACGAGAACGATCTCACTGTCCTCCAGCGCGGTGACGCGCAGGATCTCGACATCGCTGATCGCCGCGCCGTCGCGGGCGTTCACGCGCACGTCGTCGATCTGCACGGCGCCGCTCGCCGGCACGAGATAGGCTTTGCGCGTGCGGCCGAGCGCATATTCCGCCGTCTCGCCGGCTCTGAGCGTCGCCGCGACGACGCGCGCATCCGTGCGGATCGGCAGCGCGTCATTGTCATTGTCGTATCCGGAGGCGAGCGTGACGAAGCGTCCCGATCTTTCGCCCTTCGGAAAGGGGCGGGAACCCCAGCCGGGCGCGCCGCCGCGCGCGGTCGGCAGAATCCAGATCTGAAAGATTCGCGTCGTGTCGTTCTCGAGATTATATTCGGAATGCGCGACCCCCGAGCCGGCGCTCATCACCTGCACATCGCCGGCTTCGGTTCGGCCCTTGTTGCCGAGACTGTCCTGATGGGTGATCGCGCCCTCGCGAACATAGGTGACGATCTCCATGTCGCGATGCGGATGCGTCGGGAAGCCCGAGTGCGGCGCGATGGTGTCGTCGTTCCAGACGCGTAGATTGCCCCAATGCATCCGCTCTGGATCGTGATAGTCGGCGAATGAGAAATGATGCTTGGCGTCGAGCCAGCCGTGATCGGCTCCGCCGAGGCTGTCGAAGGGTCTCAGTTCGATCATGTGCAACTCTCCGTCGCGTGAGCGTTCGTTGTCGATGGAGACGGATTTAAGGGTTGCGCGCTCTTCTGTTCAGTCGGATAATTTTGGTTGAACTGTTCGAGAAAGTTGAAAAGTGAGCAATCCGGGCGCGCCCAGCCTCGACCAGCTGGCGATTTTTTTGGCGGTTGTCGACGCCGGGAGCTTCGCCGGAGCGGCGCGGCGGCTGAATCGCGCCGTGTCGGTGATCAGCTACGGCGTCGCCAATCTCGAGGCGCAACTGAGCATAGAGCTGTTCGAGCGCGCTGGCACACGCAAGCCGCGGCTCACAGTGGCGGGGCGCGCGTTGCTGGCGGAGGCGCGGGCGATCTCGCGCGGCGTCGAGGATTTGCGCGCCAAGGTGAAGGGCCTGCTCGATGGGCTGGAGGCGGAGGTCGATCTCGCGGTCGATGTGATGTTGCCGACGGAGCGGGTGGGGACGGTGCTGCGGGAGTTCGCGCAGCAATTCCCGACGGTGCAGCTGCGGCTCCATATGGAGGCGCTGGGCGCGATCACGGCCATGGTGCAGGGCGGCGAGGCGATGATCGGCGTTTCCGGCCCGCTCGCGCTCGGCGTCGAGGGGATAGAGAGCGTGGCGGCCGGATCGGTGACGCTGGCGCCGGTGGCGGCTCCCGATCATCCTCTCGGGCGCATGGCCCGCATCCCGCCCGGCGCCGGGCGCGAGCACACGCAGCTCGTGCTGACCGATCGCTCGCGCTTCACCGAGGGGCGTGATTTCTCGGTGATCAGCCCGCGCACCTGGCGTCTTGCCGATCTCGGCGCCAAGCACGCTCTGCTGCGCGAGGGGGTAGGCTGGGGAAATATGCCTCTGGCCATGGTCGAGGGCGATCTCGCGGCGGGAGCGCTGGTGCGGCTCGCCATGCCGGATCACCCGAGCGGACTCTATCGCTTTTCGTGCATTTGGCGGCGTGACGCTCCGCCGGGACCTGCGGCCTCTTGGCTGCTCGATCGCTTCGTCGCGCTCGGCGCGGCCGATCTGCCGGCCGAAGGGCTGAGCGACGTCTGATCCGGGGCGGATTCCAAAGGCAGAAGATAGGGGCTCATCGAGAGTCGCCTTCTGCTTCTTTCGGGCGCGGCGGAGCGCGAAGCTGAATGGTGAGCGCCGCCGCGCTGAATGCCCCGCCCAAGAGGGCGACCGGCGACCATTCGCCGAGCCGCCATGCGATCATCGCGCTGAACGAGCCCGCCGCGCCGCCGAGGAACATGGTCGTCATGAAGAGCGTGTTCAGTCGCCCACGCGCTTCGGCGCGCAGCGCGTAGATCACATGCTGATTGGAAACAAGCGCCGCCTGCATCGCCAGATCGAGCGCCAAAACGCCTGCGACGAGGCCTGTAAGATCGCTCCAGAGGCCCATCGCCGCCCAAGAGGCCAGCGCCAGCGCTGCTCCCAGCCGAACCATCATGGACGGTCCACGCGCGTCGGCCATGCGTCCGGCGAGCGGCGCGGCGATGACGCCTATCGCTCCGACCACGCCGAACAAGCCGGCATCCGCGGCGCCGAGCCCGAGAGGCGGCGCCGCCAGCCGCAGCGCCAACACTGTCCAGAAGGCGGAAAACGCCGCGAACAGCAAAGCTTGCGTGAATGCCGCGCGCCGAAGGGCCGGGAGGTCGAGCCAGAGATGCCGCAGAGAACCCATCAGCTCCGGATATGTGAGACGCAGCTCGCCGCGCACATCGGGGAGAATCGCGTGGAGGGCGAGCGCCGCCAGCAGCATCGCCGGGGATGCGGCGAGGAACATAGAGCGCCAGCCGAATTGCGCGGCGACGAAGCCCGCGAGCGTGCGGCTCAGCAGCACGCCGAGCAGCAGTCCCGACATCACTGCGCCGATGGCGGCGCCTCGCCGCTGCGGGCGCGCGAGCTCCGCGGTGAGTGGAACGATCTGCTGGGCGACGCTCGCCGCGAAGCCGACGAGCGCGGAGGCGATGGCGAGCGTCAGCGCATCGGGAGCCGCGCCGGCCAAGACCAGCGCAAGTGCGAGCAGAACGAATTGCCCGACGATCAGCGGCTTGCGCCGCGTGACGTCGCCCAGCGGCGTGAGCAGCAACAACCCCGACGCATAGCCGAGCTGCGTCAAAGCCGGAACGCTCGTCGCCGCGCCATGGCCCAGCGACGCCTCGATCAGACCGAGCATTGGTTGATTGTAATAGATATTGGCGACCGCGAGACCGGTGGCCGCGGCGAGCGTGAGCAACAAGCCGCGGCCAAGATGCTCGGCCGCGATCTCCGGAGAGTCGCTGGACGCGCCCATGCTAGAGGGCTCGGACTGGCGCGAGAGTGGGACCATGCGAGACGCGCTCCGGCGCCTTGTGCGCCATCGCGTAGGCATAATCGACGCCCATCTCGTCGGCGCCGAGGATCGGCGCCTCAGGGAAGACTGCGAGCAATTCGGGATAGGCATGGCCGGAGAAGCTCTCCATCCCGACGGTCGTGATCGTGGTCTGGATTCCGAACACTTTCGCCGATTTGGCGAGGGCCACGACATTGTTCGTGAGCGCTGGCCGGTCGATGAAGTTTCGCTGACTGTTCCGAGGGGGCAGCAAATGGAGCTTGGTCATGATGTCCTCCGATAGCGAATGGCGGCGCGCGTCAGCGCTTGGATGCAACCGCCCCATCATACCGAGCGCGAGCTTGGTCAGCGTCGTCGTTGCGACGCACGCTAGGCTCTATGACGTCGCTCCGGCAAGCCGAACTAAGCGATCCGCTCGCGTCCGAGCCGCGGCGCCGTCCAATCGAAATTCTCGATGTCTCGAGCGCCGATATTGCGCGCGTCTGTCGCGGTGGGAGCAGTCGCGTCAGCTTCGTCACGGACGGGAGGACGTGCGAGGCGCCGGCGCCGATCGCGACACTCACCAGCCACCGCCCAGCGCGCGATAGAGTTGGATGGTCATGGCGGATTGCGCCATCTGGGTTTCCAGCAAATCATTCTCGCGCTCGAACACGTCGAGCTCTGCATTCAGCACGTCTCCGAAAGTCTTGCGTCCGCCTTCGTATAGGCCTTTCGACATATGATGATTGCGCCTCGCGCCGGCGAGCGCGTCGCCGAGACGCTCGCTGCGTCGATCCAGGCCGCGTCGTCTGCCATAGGCGTTCTCGATGTCCTCGAGCGCCTGCAGGACGGATTTGTCGTAGTCGGCGACCGCCGCTTCGAGGCGCGCGTCATTCGCCGCTATATTGGCTTCGATGCGCCCGGCGGTGAAGATCGGCAGATGCGCGGTGAGGCCGACCAGGCCGCCCGTGCCTTGAAGGCCGGGGATTCCCTGAAAGTGCAGCCGGCCGTCCTGGCCGAGGAACTCGATCTGGAAGCGCGGCAGCAGATCCGTCTTCGCGCTGGTCAGGCTGGCGATGCGAGCGCGCACGACATCGACGCGGGCGCGCACGTCGGGGCGACGCTCCAGCGTCTCGCTCGGGAGCTGGCCTTGCGGAGGCGGCGGGATGAGGAAAGGCCCGGGCGCCGGCAGAGAGACGGGCGGCTCCGGCGGGCGGCCGGTCAAGACGGCGAGCCGGCGTTGGCGCGTCTCCAGCGCAGAAAGCAGGTCCGGCCGCTTGCTTCGCTGGGTTTCCAATCGCTCGCGAACCAGCGTCACATCATAGGCGAGCGCCTGCCCCGCCTGATAGCGAGCCTCCGCATAGCGAAGAAGCTTGCCGAGAGTCTCGACGGAATGGTCGAGAACCAGAAGCCGCCGCTGCAGCCCTTTGGCGTCCTGATAGTTTTGGGCCACCTCCGAGACGACGATCACTCGCGCGCCGTTCGATTGCTCCGCGACTCCGGCGGCGTTGGCGCGGGCGGCTTCGGCGTTGGAGCTGCGGCCGCCGAAAATATCCGGCTCCCAGCTCGCCGCTAGGCCGCCGATATGGGCGTCGACGCGTCGGGCCTTGCCGGGAATGAAATCGACGACTGGATTGCGCCATTTCACATCCGCTTCCCAGAGACCGGCGTCGGCGCCGAGCGTCGGATAGAGAGCGGATTCCGCGACCGTGACCAGGGCGCGCGCTTCCTCGACGCGCGCCTTCGCAATGCGCAAATCGGGATTGCCGGCGAGCGCCTCGGCGATCAGGCGATCGAGCAGCGGATCGCGCCAGACGGTCCACCAATGGGCGAGGTCGAGCGAAGCGGAGGGCGCGCCGATCGACGACGTCTCGTCGAATGACGCCGGCGCCACGACGGTCGGCGACGGCGGCGTGACGTCGAGCTCACGACAGCCGGCGACGAGAAGGGAGATGAGGATGGCGGCGCGCCTCATCCCTGCCTCGCCAGCATGGAGCGGAAGCGCGATAGCGCCAAAGACAGAAATATCGCCCCCGAGACGATCACCACCGCGATCTGCGGCCAGACCGTGTCGAACCCGGCGTTGCGATAGAGGACCGCCTGCGTCATCGAGACGAATTGCGTGGTCGGCGCGAATCTCACCAGTCCCTGCACCGCCTCCGGCATGCTCTCGACCGGAGTCGCTGCGCCCGAGAGGAGGTAGGCGATGGCGTAGACCGGGACAGAGAGCAGGCCGAATTGCGGCATCGTCGGAGCGAGCGTCGCCAGCCACATGCCGAGCGAGGTGACGGAGAAGAGATAGAGCAGCGCGCCGAAGGCGAAGAGGCCGATGGAGCCTGCGATCGGCACGCCCAGCCATTTCTGCACGACGAGCCAGAGGGACAGCATCGTCGCCGCGAGAATGACGAGGCCATTGGTCATGATCTTCGCGATGGCGATCTCGCTCGCCCGCACCGGCATCACCAGCAGATGCTCGATGGTCCCATGCTCGCGCTCGCGGATCACGGCGGCGCCGACCAGGATGATCGACAGAACGGTCAGATTGACGACGATCTGCATCACGGAGGTGAACCAGAAGGAATCGGTGTTGGGGTTGAATTCTATGCGGCTGACGACGCGGATCGGCAAGCTCGACTCTATGCTCCTCGCGCCGAGGAATTTTTGCGTCTCGACGACGAAAATCTCGTTCAGATAGCCGGCGCCGAGGCCGGCCTGCGTCATCGCCGTGGCGTCGACCAGCACTTGCACGGCGGGCTTGCGCCCTGCGAGGACATCGGCCTCGAAGCGCGGGGGAATCTCGATCACGAAAATATAGCGGCTCTGGTTCATCGCAGCCGCGACATCGTCCCGCGCAATCTCGTCGGGCGCGATGAAATAGGGGGGAAGGATCGCGTCGCGCAGGCGTCGCGACAATTCCGAATGATCGCCGTCCATCATGGCGACGGAGGCGTGCGAGACTTCGGCCTTCACGCCTTCGGACATCAGCTGAACGGCGGCGGTGAAGGCGAAGACGATGAGCGCCATCAGCGTCACATCTTGCAACAGGCTGCGGAGCTCCTTCCCGCTGAGCAGAGCGACATTGACGAGCCAGCGTCCCATGGATTGCTACGCCTCCTGCTTGCGGAGCAGAAGCCGCGCGCCGATGAGATACAGCGCCGCGAAGCCGCCGAGCGCGAGGTAGTTCGGAGCAAAGCTCGAAAGGCCGAGCCCCTTGGTGAAGCAGCCGAGGCTCACGATCTGGAACCAGGAGGAGGGAAAGCCGACGCCGACGGCGTAGGCGCCGCCGGTGAGCGTCGAGATCGGATAGAGCAGCCCGGAGAAATTCACCGATGGGATGAGGCAGATGATCGCCGTGCCGAATATCGCCGCGACCTGCGAGCGCACGAACGCCGATATCAAGAGCCCGAGCGCCGTCACCGCGAGAATGAAGAGCAGCGCGCCGAGCGTGAGCGCGAGAAAGGAGCCGTGCAGCGGCACGCGGAGAATGAAGATGGTGATGAGCGTCAGGCTCAGATAGGAGACCATCGCCACGCCGACATAGGGCAATTGCTTGCCGACCAGAAACTCGCCGATCGTGGCGGGCGAGGCGTAGAGATTGACGATGGAGCCGATCTCCTTCTCGCGAACGACGCCGAGCGCCGTCAGCATCGTCGGGATCAGGATCAGCGCCAGCATGACGACGCCGGGCGTGATCGCATAAATGCTGCGGAACTCCTGATTGTAGATGAAGCGAGGCTCGACGGAGATCGGCAGCGAGGCCGCGGCTCTCGCGCGATCGAGGCTCCTGACATATTCGAGGACGACGCCCGTCGCATAGGCGCGAATGTTCGAGGCGGTGAAAGGCGCGGCTCCATCGATGAAGAAGCCGACCTCGGGCTGTCGGCCGGCTTCGAGGTCGCGGCCGAATGAGGGTGGAATCTCGATGGCGAGCTGGGCCTCGTGGCTGCGCAGACGCGCCTCCATCTCCGCATGATTGCGCGAAGGCGCCATCTCGACGAAATAGCGCGAGCCCGCGAAGCCGCGCAGAAATTCCCGGCTGGCGAAGGTCTGGTCGCTGTCGAAATTCGTGAAGCGTATATTCTCGACATCGAAGGAAATGCTGTAGGCGGACACCAGGAGAAGAACGATCGGGCCGAGCAGCGCGAAGGCGAGGCGGGCCGGATCGCGCGCGAGCTCCATCGTCTCGCGACGCGCAAAGGCGAGAATGCGTCCCGCCCAGCCGGTCGCGCGATCGTCGAACAGATCGGACAGCTCCGGCTCGGGCCGCGTTGCTTCTCCCGGCGATGGCGCGGGGCGCGGAGCTGCGGCCGATGCGCTCTCTTCCGCCTGCTCGAGATAGAGGATGAAGGCGTCCTCCAATGTCGCGGCATCCTTCTCGCGCCGCAGCTCGTCCGGCGCGCCGACGGCGAGAACCTTTCCGCGATGCATCAGCGATATGCGATCGCAGCGCTCCGCCTCGTTCATGAAATGCGTCGAAAGGAAGATCGTCACCTGCTTCTCGCGCGAGAGGCGGATGAGGTGACGCCAGAACATGTCGCGCGCGCCGGGATCGACGCCGGACGTCGGCTCGTCGAGGATCAGCACCTCGGGCGAATGCAGGCAGGCGGCGGCGAGCTGAAGTCGCTGGCGAATGCCGAGCGGCAGAGACGCGGGCGAATGGTCCGCATGTTCCGCGAGCGCGAAATCGATCAGCGCGGCGTCGACGAGCGACTGCGCGCGATCGCCTCCGACACGATAGAGCCGCGCGTGCAGCGTCAAATTCTGTCGTACGGTCAATTCTTCGTAGAGGGAGAAAGATTGCGACATATAGCCGACGCGCAGCCGCGTCTGCATATCGCCGGCGTCGATCGTCCGGCCGAGCAGCTTCGCCGTCCCGCTCGTGGCGTCCAGCAGGCCGGTCAGCATTTTCATCGTCGTCGATTTGCCGCAGCCATTGGAGCCCAGAAAGCCGAATATCTCGCCGCGACCGATGCGAAAGCTCACATTGTCGACGGCGACGAAATCGCCGAAACGACGGGTCAGCGCCTCCGCTTCGATCGCCGGCGCGCCGCCTGGGTCGCGATAGGGCGGAATCTCGACGCCTGACGCCTGCGCGCGGCGGCTCTCCGGCAGCAGCGAGACATAGGCTTTCTCGACCGTCGCCGCGCCCGTGCGGGCGAGCACATCCGTCTTGGCGTCCGCGATGAGAATGCGGCCGTTATCCATCGCCACCAGATATTCGAAGCGCTCGGCTTCCTCCATATAGGCGGTGGCGACGATCACCGTCATCTGGTCGCTCTCGCTGCGCAGCTCATCCACGAGCTCCCAGAACTGACGACGCGACAGCGGATCGACGCCGGTCGTCGGCTCGTCCAGGATCAGGAGCCGCGGATCGTGCACGAGCGCGCAGCAGAGCGCGAGCTTCTGCTTCATGCCGCCCGAGAGCTTTCCCGCGGGGCGGTCAGGAAACGGATCGAGGCCCGTCGCCCGCAGCAGCCTGCGAATGCGCGCGTCGCGCCGCCCTGCGCCGAGGCCGAAGAGACGGCCGAAAAAATCGATATTCTCGTAGACGGACAGCGTCGGATAGAGATTGCGGCCGAGCCCCTGCGGCATGAAGGCGACATGGGGGAGGAAGGCCTCCCTCTCCCGTCGCTCGCGCAGATCGGCCCCCAAGACGTGGACCGCTCCCGCCTGAATCTTCTTCACCCCCGCGATGACGCCGAGCAGCGTCGACTTGCCGACGCCGTCCGGGCCGATCATCGCGATCGTCGCGCGCGCCGGCAAGGACAGGGAGACATTCTCGAGCCCGCGAACATCGCCATAGTCGTGGTAGAGGCCCGAGATTTGGATCGCGGCCGGCGTCTTCGTCTCCTCGGCGGCGGTCATTTGGCGTGTCCGAGAGCGAGCGAGGACGGCCATCGGCCCGTCGGGTCGACGCGCACATAGCCGTTGCCGGTCATGCCGGCCTTCAGCCTGCCGTCGAGACGACGGGCGGCCTCGACCGGAATTCTCAGCTTCACGCGATAGACGAGCTTCTCGCGCTCGCTGGCGGTCTCCACATATTTCGGGGTGAATTGCGCTTCGGCCGCGACGAAGGAGATGGTCGCCGGCAAAGGCGGTCCATCGAACGCGTCCAGGGCGACGCGCGCCTCATCGCCGATCGTCAGCCGGCCCGCCACGGCCATGGGGAAAAAGACGGTCATATAGACGTCGTCCGTCTCGAGCAGCGAGGCGATTCTCCCGCCGGAGGGGAGAACCGCATCCTTCTCCACGATTCGATATTCGATGCGCCCGTTCACCGGGGCGCGTATCGTCGTCTCGTCGAGAATGACCTTCAATCGCGCGATCTGCGCCTCCGCCTCCGAGAGCGCATTATGGGCTTCTTTCACGCCGGCCTCGGCGGCGGCGGCGCCGGCGGCTTCCGCATCCTTCGCGATACGACGCCGGTCGAGCTCGACCTGCGAGACGAGCGCCTTGCCGCGCATTGTCGCGGTCTCGGTCATCTCGAGGCCCGCGAGCCGCAGATTGTTGCGGCGGACGTCGAGCTCCGCCTCGGCGCGTCCTATGGCGCTGATGGCGCGCTGACGCTGCGCATCGCCGCCGGCGATCTGCGCTTTGATCTCCGCCGTATCCTGCCGAGCCAGCACTGACCCCGGACGCACGATATCGCCCTCACGGATCGGCAAATCGATGATGCGCCCCGCATATTTGACGGCGATGTCGATGCGCGTCATCTCCAACCGCCCGTTCGCTCGCGAGACATAGGCTGGCAGAGCGGGCGTACGGCTGCGCCACCACCAATAGGCCGCCGAGGCCGCGCCGATGACTAGCAGAGCCAAGACAATTCGGGCGATCCTGCGGTTCATCGAGAGTATCTCAACCGTTCCTCCGGTGGCCGGGCGGCGTCATGGTAGAGCCCGGCGCCTCTCGATGAAACCTGCGGCCCGGCTCTGCGCCACGCATCGGTATACTCAAGTCCATACAATGATTTCGAGCATAGCGGGAGGCCGGAGGGAAGGCCTCTGACGGACGTCGGCCGAAATTCCTGTGGACGCCAGAGAGCTTTGTCGTAGACGGCGTTTCAGCAATCGCTGAGCCGATTTCTCTGACGATTCATCGCGCTCGCCCAGTTGCTTCCAAAGGAAGTGAAACAAAAAAGATCGAGCCTCTTCCCTCACGGCTTCTCACTTTAATGACACCACCGTGCAATTCCACGACTATCTTTGCCAGGTAGAGGCCGACGCCGGTGCCCGTGATACTGGAAACATTGCTTGCCCGATAGTATCTCGAAAAGATACGATCGACATCATGGCGCGGGATCCCTATTCCGCTATCCGTGACGAAAACCTGCAAGGCGGTCCGCCTGCCGCGGACCTCAACTCGCACCAGGCCTCCAGGACAGGAGTATTTGATCGCATTTCCGATTAAGTTGCTGAATACCTGACAAATAAGATTCCTGTCCCCGTAAAACGGCAGTTTTGCATCGCTGTATTTTTCGAGCACTGAGACGTTGGACGAAATTTCGCGATGCAGATCGCAAACGTCCTTCAGCACCGCGGACATGTCGAGATCGGTCGGATGGAAGTAGAGACTCGGACTTTCGATCACACGACTGGTTTGCAACAGTCCTTCGATCATGACGCTCATCCGTCTCACGGCGGCGCGAATCTTGTTGGCTCGCTCGATAACCACGTCGTCCCGAGGCGCCGGACGAGCGTTCAACAAACGCTGAGCATGCCCATCGATGATCGTCATTGGCGTTCGAAACTCATGCGACACCATCGAGATGAAATTCCGCTGATTTTCGCTCAGACGCCGCTCATGCTCCAATTTCTCCTCGAGCATGGAGGCTTCGGTTGCGAGGGCCTGCTGATTGACCTGAAGCTCGATCGCATTGTCACGAAAAACCACGACGGAGCGCGCCATTTCTCCGAGTTCATCAGGTCGCTCGGTGCTCCGGATTTGAATATCGGTTTCATTCCTCGACAGACGCCGCATGCTGGCGGCGAGTTCCAATAGAGGGTCGGTTATCTGTCGAGTTACGTAAAGCATGATCCCGAGGGCCATAGACACGCCGAGAAAGGCGGCGGCGATGATCAACGCGCGAGCTTCTCGAATGGCGTGGTCGGAGCGCTCGCTCGCCAGGCGAGCCTGCGTGTTGGTTCGGTCGGATATCCTTCCGAGGGCCTCGCTCGTCGAAGCAAATGCGTCCCTGGAGGCCGACATGAAGAGATATCCCGCCGCCGCCTTGTCTCCCTTCGACATGACCTCGAGCGTGTGCTTCGCTTCAGCATGATATGATTTCCAATTCTTCTCGAAGAGTCGATAATCCGCCGATTCGATCTCGTCGTGAAGGATGCTCTCATATCCTCTCTGAGCTGTCGAAATCGCCTCGTCGAGAGATTCCATCTCTCTTTCTATGGCGATGGCGTCGATGTTTCTCGCCGCTATGAGAAAAGCGCCCTCCGCTGCGCGGAAATCCGATGTGAAATTGTCGAGGTCGCCGATATATCGTGTGCTCTTCAACCAACGATCCCGGATGTCGGACCATTCGTGATTGACTCGTTCGAGACGACCCAACCCAAAGATGCTGATGCTCGCGATCGTAGCGAACAAGAGCCACAAGGATACGACCATACGGAATTTTATCGATTGCGTCAGTTTCATCTCGTTCTAAGGCTCGATCAATCCGACGAGCGTGGCTTTGACCGCCGCCTCGATCCGAGTCGCGACGCCGAGCTTGTTTCGTGCGTTGTCTAGATGATAATCGACAGTGCGCTTCGTGATGCTCACGATCGATGCGATCTCGTCGGATGTCTTGCCGCGCGCCGCCCACAGCAAAGTCTCGACTTCCCTTTCGTTGAGCTCGTGCAGTGGAGCTTCTGATACGAAAAATCGCACGCCGCCTCTCAGTCTGGCGTCGATGATCGCATGCAGCAGATCGAAGTCGATCGGTTTGCAAACATAATCATCGGCGCCGAGTCTTCTTCCTTTGAGCTCGGTCTCGCGGTCGCTCATGGCGGTCAAGAACACGAAAGGCGTTCTCGCGACATGGGGGGCCGATCGCGCGAAATTTTCCAGCACTTCGAATCCAGACATCGACGGCATGCTGATATCCGAAAGAACGAGATCTGGCCGAAGGTCCGGCAGAAGTGACAATGCCTGTTGGCCGCTGCTCGCGAGAACGACTTTGAAGCCGCGGTCCTCGAGCTCTTCGGCGATCAAAGAAGAGGTCTCGAAATCGTCGTCGATGCAGAGGATCGTCGCCCGGCCATCGGTCGCAGACATTTTTGGTCTCCGAATGCTCGCTCTCTCTCAGAGTCCGTATTATAGGCTGGAACACATCGCCGTTCCAGCACAGTCCGACAATGGGCGTGCACACAACGAGATGCAAATACGGCGTAAACATGGACGCCGGTGTAGCCGATTTGTGTTTTGGCCTCCTCAAAGCCCACAAGGCTGTCAAAGGCCGTCCCTGCCTCGGCCAGGATCGCAAGATCGCTTTTTCGTTGACCGAGCCTCACCAATGCAATCCCATCCCTCTGGGCGGCATCCAATCGGTGAGGCTCCGATGGCGAGCGCTGACGCTTTGAGAGCGAACGAATTGCAAGACATCGAAGCGAGTTCCTTGTCGCGGCTCGAACTTTAGTCATTGCTCAATCGAACGTCGGCATCAGGCTGCCGCTCACTGGCGGGCTCAACGTCTCGATCTGCTCGTTGGTTGGGCCGTCTGGTCCGTTCGGCGGGAGGTCCCGCAGATTTTCGTCTTTCCAGCCGCCGCCCACCGCGATGAACAGCCCGGCTGTGTCCGATAGACGGTTCCCTTCCGCGACGACGCGCGCCACCGAGGCCACCAGATAGGTGCTTTCGGCGTTCAATACCGAGAGCACATTGACGGCCCCGAGGCGTAGCTCCGCGCGCATGATGTCGAGGCTCTTCTTTGCCGTCGCTTCGCCGTAGGCTGCGGCTTTCACAGCTTTGGCGTCCGCCTCGAGCGCGCGCAACGCATCGGCGACATTCTGGAATGCGGCAATGACGGTCGTGCGATATTGCGCATCCGCCTGGAGGACGCTCGCTTCCGCCGCCCTCTGCTTGTTGAGAAGCGAAAAGCCGTCGAAGATCGTATGCGTGACAGCCGCGGATGCAGTATAGAGCTCAGTGCCGGGCGTGAAGAGTTGTGCGAGCCGATAGGCGCTGTATCCGCCATTCGCGCTCAGCGTCACGTTCGGAAGCCGCGCCGCGATGGCGACACCGACTTGCGCGGTAGCCTCGTGCACATTGGCTTCGGCCGTCCGAATGTCGGGCCGCTGCCGGACGAGTTTCGATGGCAGGCTCAGCGGCAGCTCGTGCGGCGCCGAAAGAGAACCGAGATGAAAGGTCTCGGCGATCTCGTCCGGCGCATATCGGCCGGCGAGCGCCGTCAGCAGATCGCGTTGCTGAGATAATTGTTTTTCGAGCGGCGGCAAGAGCTGCAGCGCCTGCGCGAGGGCCGCTTCCTGGGTGAGGACGTCGGCCTGCGCGGCGTAGCCGGCCGCAAATTGCTTGCGCAGCAGCCCGAGCATCTCCCTTTCTATCGCGATCGATCTGCGGACTGCCTCGATCTGCCCCCGAAGCGCGGCTTCTTGGATCGCCGCCGTCACCACATTGCCGGTCAAAGCCAGATAGGCGGCCTCCAGCTGATAGCGCTGCTGATCCGTCTGCGCCTCCGCCGCCTCGACGCTTCTGAGAGTCTGTCCCCAGATGTCGAGCGTGTAGGCGACGGTGAGCTGCTTCAACAGCAAGCCATAGGGGGAATTCGGAGGACCGATGTTGGTGGTCGGCGAAGTCGTGGCCTGGTTGAAGAGGCTTTGATTGATCGTTTCGAGCGATCGATTGTTGGACTGGAGATTGAGACTGTCCGTGGAGTTGAAAATGGCGGTCGGGAGAAACCCGCCCTTTTGCGCCTCGGCGTTGCGATAGGCGACCCCTATCGCGGCTTCGGCCGACTGCAAGGTCGGATTGCTTTCGATCGAGGCTTCGATCAGCCGATCGAGGCCTCGGTTGTGGAAAACCTGCCACCAGCGCTTCGGGATTTCTGCGCCCGGGATGAATCTTGGTCCTCCGGCGAGAACCGGAGCCTTATTCGACGTAAATTTTTCTATCGGCGGAGGGGAAGGCGATACGAAGTCGGGCCCGACCGCGCAACCGGCCAGCGCGGAAAACAACGGCAAGAGCGTGAGGAAAGTCCGGCGCCTGCAGTGAGTTTTCGGAGTGCACGAGCTCAATATTTGCATCTCTATCCGAGTTTCTTTTCCGCGAGCATGCTCTTATCGAACGTCTTCGTTCGCTCCTGTCGCTCCACGATAATGCGAAGACAGGAGCGCTCGGACCGCGTGACTTCATAGTTAGGTAGTTCTCCTGCGGTCCAGGGTCTACTGTTATAAATCACAGTAGACCGATCGACTGCCGAGCCCCATAGAAAGACTGGGATGATTGGAATCGAGATGCGCTCTCGGTCCCGAGAGACCGTTTCACAAGGCCGTCACATGCGTCTGAGCAAAAAACTCATCGAGGGGAGCGCCTTCGCTGCAGCGGTCCTCGTCGCTCTCGCCCTCTCGAATTGGGCGTTCCGTCAACAAGACGACGGAGATCCACGTCCTAAGGTAAAAGCGACATCCGAAACGGAAGTCGGACTGAACGATAAGCAGGCCGGCGCGCTCGAGATCGAAAAGGCGGATGAGCGCATTTTCGGCGAAGAACGACGAGCCGTCGGGAGCGTCGAATTCAATCAGAATCGCCTCGTTCAGGTCTTCACGCCCTATCAGGGACGGATAATCGACGCCTATTTCAATATCGGAGACCGTGTCGAAAAGGATCAGATCCTCTTCACCATTGATAGCCCGGACCTATTGCAGGCGGGGTCCAATCTGATCGCTGCGTCTGGCGTGCTCACGCTCCAGACGCGCTCGCTCAACCGCGTCAAGTCGCTGGTCAAGATCGGTGGCGTTTCGCAGCAAGCGGTCGACCAGACGATTTCCGATCAGCAGACGGCCGAAGGGGCTCTGAAGTCGGCGCGGGACGCGGTTCGCATCTTCGGCAAGACCGAGGAAGAGATCGACAAGATCGTCGCAGAGCGGCGCGCGGATCCGCGCCTCGTCGTGAAGAGCCCGCTCGCTGGCTACGTCACCGCTCGGGCCGCGTCGCCGGGGCTCTTCGTCCAGCCCGGCGTCGGCCCGGCGCCTTATGCAGTCGCCGATACGTCGACCATGTGGATGCTGGCGAATGTCGTCGAGAGCGACGCCCCGCTGCTACATGTCGGACAGGACGTTCAAGTCAGCGTTGCCGCTTATCCAGATCGAGAGTTCCATGGAGCCATCACCGTGCTCGGACCCTCTGTCGATCCGACCACGCGACGCATGTTCGTGCGCTCGGAGATCAAGGACCCCGATCATCTGCTTCGCGCCGGAATGTTCGCCGACTTCGTCATTCACGTCGGGGCGCCGTTTCGCGCCCCCGCGGCTCCCGAAAGCGCTGTCGTCCGCAAAAGCGACGGGACCATGACCGCTTGGATCACGCAGGATCGCCGACGCTTCAAACAGAGGACAGTCAAGATCGGCTTGCGGCAGAACGGTTTCGACCAAATTGAGGAAGGCCTTTCCGTCGGCGAGCTCGTCGTCTCGAAAGGCGCTGTCTTTCTCGACAACCTCGCCGCGATCGGCGCGGCTGAATAGCGCGCCGCTGATCGAACGAGGTTGTGCCCCGTGTTGAAATCCATTCTCGAATTCGGGCTGACGCGTCGCGCAGTCGTCGTTCTCGCTGTCGGCGTGTTCATCGTCGCCGGCGTGACAGGTTTTACGCGGCTCAATATAGAAGCTTACCCGAATCCGGCGCCCGTCATCCTCGAGATCACCGCGCAGGCGCCGGGCCTCTCCGCCGAGGAGATGGAAAAATATTACACTATGCCGATGGAGATCGCGCTCTACCCGACGCCGCGCGTGACGAACATTCGTTCGACCTCCTTCTACGGCCTGAGCTTTGTTCGCGTCACTTTCGAATATGGGACGGATTATCATTTCGCCTACGCGCAGGCGGCGATCGCCCTGCAACAAGGCGCATCGCTTCCGAACAATGTCTCGCCCGTCATTCAGCAGTCGAGCCTCGTCGGCGAGATTTTCCGCTATCAGTTGGTCGGGCCGCCGCACTTCACATTAACCGATCTTCGGACTGTTCAGGATTGGATCGCCACGCGGCGTCTGCTCACCATCCCCGGCGTCGTTCAGATCAATTCCTGGGGCGGTACGACGAAGCAGTTCAGCGTCGAGGTCGATCTCGGCAAGCTCGAGGCCTACAATGTCACCATTCCACAGATCATCTCGGCTCTCGGCAACGCAAATGTCAATGTCGGCGGGCGGGAGATCGAGCTAGGCCAGCAATCGGTGAATATTCGTGGCGTCGGCCTCATCGACGACGGCGGCAATGACGATCTGACGAAAGGCTACCGAACGGACGACATCGAGACTGTCGTTCTCGCGCAATCGAACGGCGTGCCGGTTCAAATCAAGGATGTCGCGAAGGTCACTGTCGGACATGTTCCGCGTCTCGGCATACTCGGACGCGACCACGACGACGACGTTGCTGCGGCGATCGTCGTCATGGGCCGCACGCAGCACACCAATGAGATTCTGCCGAAGGTCTCGGCCGAGGTGGAAAAAATCAACTCCGACGGGTCTCTTCCGCCCGGAGTGAAGCTCGTTCCCTTCTACGATCGCGGCTCGCTCGTCGCCGTCACCACGCACACTGTCCTTCACAATCTCGTGTTCGGTTGCCTGCTCGTCTTCTTCATCCAGTGGATTTTTCTGGGTGATCTGCGTAGCGCGATTATCGTCGGCGTGAATATTCCCTTCGCCCTGTTCTTCGCGATCATTCTGCTCGTGGCGCAGGGAGAGGACGCCAATCTCCTGTCGCTCGGGGCGGTCGATTTCGGAATCATCGTCGATTCCGCCGTCATCCTCGTCGAGAACATCTTTCGTAATTTTCAGGCGGATCGCCCGGCGCGCAATCGTCTCCTGCAACATCTCACCGAAGGCTTTTGGGGCCCCGATCCTACCGCGCCGACCGGTAGCCACGGCAGCGTGCGCCGCTGGACCAATCGGCTCCGGCTCGTTTTCGTCAGCGCGCTACAGGTCGACAGAGCGGTCTTCTTCACCGCGGCGATCACGGTCACCGCTTTTCTGCCGCTGTTCACCATGACGGGCGTCGAAGGGCAGATCTTCGGACCGATGGCGAGAACCTACGCCTATGCGCTTGCTGGCGCTCTGCTCGCGACCTTCACCGTGACTCCCGTGCTCGCATCGATCGTCCTTCCTACACGCGTCGCGGAGACAGAGACAATCATTGTTCGCCGGATGCGCGGAGCCTATACTCCGATGCTGCGATGGGCGCTCGACAATGTAGGGCTCGCAATAGGCGCTGGCGCTGTGTTCCTCGCGCTCGGTCTGCTTCTTGCGACACGTCTCGGTAGCGAATTCCTGCCGGCGCTCGAGGAGGGCAATTATTGGATTCGCGCCTCTCTCCCTTCGACCATGTCGCTCGAAGCCGGCGTCGAATCGACCCGCAAAATGCGGGAAATTCTTCTGCGCCATCCAGAGATCATCACGGTCGTGACGCAACATGGGCGTCCCGACAATGGCAGCGACGCGTCGGCATTCTCGGACGTGCAGATTTTTGCGCCGTTGAAACCGTTCGATGAATGGCCGCGCGGTGTCACGAAAGAAAAGCTCACGGTGGAGCTCCAGAAGGAGCTCGAAGAAGAGCTGCCGGGCGTAGTCTTCGGCTTTTCGCAATATATTCAGGACAATGTCGACGAGGCCCTGTCTGGCGTGAAGGGCGCCAATTCGGTGAAAGTCATCGGCTCGGATCTCGCGACACTCGAAAAGCTGGCAGAGAAGGTGCGCGAGCAGATCCGAACCGTCGCTGGCGTCGAGGATCTCGAGCTTCTCCACACGCTCGGGCAGCCCAATCTCAATATCAAAGTCGACCGTCAGCGCGCCGCGCGCTACGGACTCAATTCGGGCGACGTCAATACGATCGTGCAAGCCGCAATGGGTGGAACGAACGCAACCACCGTGCTCGAGGGCGATAGGCAGTTCGCGGTCGTTGTGCGCCTCGCGCCGCAATATCGGACGACGCTCGCTGCGATTGGCGACATCAAGGTCGGCTACACGCCTCCGGGAAGGACGACAAACGCCTATGTTCCGCTGCGGGAGCTCGCGACCATTTCCCTCGATACCGGCGCATCTTTCATCTATCGTGAACGGAGCCGGCGCTACGTCCCACTGAAATTCAACATCCGTGGCCGCGATCTCGCCTCGACTGTGGCGGAGGCGCAAGCGAAGGTCGCGAGCGCGATCGCGCTTCCGCCGGGCTACCAAATTCTCTGGGCCGGCGAATTCGGCAATCTGCAACAGGCCAAGACGCGTCTCGCCATCGTCGTGCCTTTGTCCTTCCTGCTCATCTTCTCGCTTCTCTACAGTCTGTTCAATTCACTTCGCGACAGCCTGTTGGCGCTTGCGGGCATACCCTTCGCGATCGTCGGCGGCGTGATCGCTCTCTATGTCTCCGGTGAGAACTTCAGCGTCTCGGCGGCGATCGGGTTCATTTCCCTATTCGGCGTCGCCGTGATGGACGGAATATTGAACATCACTTATTTCCGAGAGCTGACGATCCAGGGGATGGAATTCCGAGAAGCGATTTTTCATGGCGCGGAGCAACGCATGAGGCCGCTCCTGATGACAGCGTTATCGGCGGGCGTCGGTCTCTTTCCCGCCGCCGTTTCGAATGGTATCGGCTCACAGGTTCAGCGGCCATTGGCGACTGTCGTCGTCGGCGGCATGCTGCTCGGACCGATCATGCTGCTCGTCGTCGCGCCCGCGCTTCGGCAGAAGTTCTCGAGGGCTTATCGTCCAGCGAAGGAGTCTACCTGATTTTCCGAAATGCGTGCGGCGATCAGCCGCTGCTCGATTGTGGCGCGGAGACGGCTCGCGTCGCGAAGGAGATCGTTCTTCAATGGTGAAGGCGTCCGGGTCTCTCGACAAGCGGCGACCACGATGATCGACGAGCTCTCGTCGAACCTTCGCGAGTTGACCGGACGCGGTCGATACAGGGCGTGGGCTGTCATCTGATGGATCGAGCGCGTCAGACGAAATCCAGCTCTACCGGGCGGCGCTCAGTTCTCGGCGGGCGAGGACAATCGCTGCGGCGGCGTCATCGTCGCGGCCGAGCCGCCCTTCGCCCAGGCGATCAAGGGCGTCCGAGGTTCAGTTCTCTCGTGAGCTTCTCCCAGCTGTCGACGCCCGCGGCCGCATAGATCGCAGCGAGATGCTTCTTCAAAGCTTCATTGCTGATTCCCGTCGCGGAGAGGCTGTCCCCGCGCGATCCTCCGAGAGCCGCGACAAAGGCGATTTTCTGTTGAAGCGGAGAAACGTCGAGTGCGAGCACACGATCGATCGTCTCGAGCCGTCGCGGCTCTTCCAGCTCGAACGTGACGAGAACCTGCTCGGCGCCATTTTCCGGCGCTGGAGCCATCAAACGACGCGCCGTCACCTCGAGGCGGCCGCCGGGGATCGGTAGCGTCTGGCGCACGATCGCTCGGCCCTGGAGCTGCGCGCACAACTCGCGCACGACGCGGGGCGGCGAGCGGATGGGTCCGCAAAGGCTGATCTCTTGTCCCACGAGCGTGCACATCTTCAGCAGCAATTCGGCGTCTTCATCGAGCATCGCTAAGCGCTCGCCCGAGACATCGACCAACATGTGTCCCCTTCTTGCGCTGCTATTCCAGACTTGTTCTGTCACGGGCGAGGCGATGGCCTGCTGCAAATAGGGCGTGACCTGTTCCAGCGCGGCCGCATCGGTCGTCTCGAAAGCGCGTTGACCGCCGCGAAACAGCAGCACGACGGCGCGTGCGCGTCCGTCGAGGTCGATTCTCAGGTCGAGACTGTGATGATGGCCGCTCGCCCTGACCAATAGGTTGTAGGTGTTGGAGGAGAAATAGGCTTTGTCCGGGCGCGCGACGCGACCGACGCGCGGCCCCGGCGTCCGCGCCAGCGCCGTCACGTTCAATTCGGCCGGGCCGATGAACAGCCGCTCGAATTCATTGACGAACAGGTCGCGTGCGCTGTCCGGCGAGTCCTCATGGAAGAAGCCCTGGGGAAGGCCGTTTTCGTCGAGCCAGAAAATCGAGGCCGCATCGGCTCCCACCAGCTCGCGAATCTGGCGGCAGGCCGCGGGGGCGATCGGCGCGATCCCGGCGCCTGCGCGGCACAAGAGATCGAGCGCATGTAGCTTGCGCCGGGCCGTGTTCTTCTTGGCGGGCATTATCGCGCGGACCTCCCCGCGCGGGGAATAGCATTCGACACTCTGAGCGCCTAGACCTCGCCCCCGGCAAATCGGGCGGGAGCGGGAATATGTCGAAATACGAGTTGTTCTTTCCCGCCGTCACACTGATCGCGCTGGCGCTCTGCGCTGGATCGGCCCGCGCCGCGGATGTTCGCGGATCGCAGGATCATCCTCTGGTCGGCCGTTACGCCGGCTCGGAGATCACGGTCTATAAGCAATCGCAGTTCGGCGAAGCGCGACTGCTCGACCGTCCGATGAACCTTAAAGCTTCCGGCGACAAGCTGGCCGGCGTCAGTCTCACGCTGCAGGGCAGGATCGCCGCCATACGGTATGACGGGCCGAAGGATCGCTCGGCCCTCGAAATCGAACAAAATTTCAAATCCTCTCTCGAGACGAAAGGGTTCGAAATTCTGTTCGAATGCGGCAATCAAACGTGCCTCGGCGGCGAAAGCTCCTATTTTCGTCTCGGCGGGGAACTCGAAGGGGCCATGGTCAATGCGCGCTTCGGCTCGGGCGTGCGTTATCTGCTGGCCAAGCTCGCGCGCGCGGAGGGCGATGTCTACGCCGCCATATTGGTGGGCGAAAGCCGAAGCGCTCCGATCATCTCGGTCACGACCGTGGAATTGAAGCCGATCCAGGTCGATCGAATTGTCTTTCTCGACGCCGGCGCCATGGCCTCCGGGCTCGACGCCTCGGGCCGTGTGGCGCTCTACGGCATATTCTTCGACACCGACAAGTCGGATCTGAAGCCGGAGTCGAAGCCGACGCTGGTCGAAATCGCCAAGCTGCTCGCGGCCCAGCCCGGCTCGAAGCTGATCGTCGCCGGGCACACCGACAATCAGGGGGAGTTCGCCTATAATCTCGGCTTGTCCGATCGCCGCGCCAAGGCCGTTGTCGCCGCCTTGACACGCGATCATGGCGTCGACCCCTCACGGCTCACATCTTTCGGCGCCGGAATGTCGTCGCCGATCGCCCTCAACAATGACGACGCCGGACGGGCCAAGAACCGTCGCGTCGAACTCGTCGCGCGATAAGGACACGAGAGCATGAAGAGAATTATGTTCGCCGCATTGGCGCTGTGCGCCGTTGTTCCGGCGATAGCGCAGGAACGTCTGGAGCCCGGCTTGTGGTCGGTCACGCCATTGCTGCAGGGGCAGCCGATCGGCGCGGCCACAGAGCGTTGCATCACCGCGGAAGAGGCCAGGAGCGCCAATGGCGATGAAAAAGGGATCGCCGCCGCCCTCGACGCAGAAAATCGGAAGAGCAAATGCACGACCAAGGATCTCAAAATCGACGGACCGAGAATCCGCTTCTCGACCGTCTGTCAGGGCATGGCCATGGCGTCCGACCTCACTTACGCCAAGTCGAGCTATGAAGGGACGATGACGATGTCGGGGCCGAGCGGCGATCGGCAGGTCGTCGGGACGAGAGGCCGGCGCATCGGCGCATGTCCTTGAGGGGAGGCCAGGGGTTGCACGCTCGGTTTTTCGTTTCGCTGGCTGTCTGCCTGGGACTCTCGTCATCCGAGGCTTTCGCCGGGGAGGATGTTTTCTATGAGCCCCAGCAGGGTTCGACGGAACGCGCGGCCATCCTCGACGCGCTTCGCCCTTCCGCCGAGGCGGCGTTCGGCAAGCCGATCGAATTTCGCGTCCTCTGGCTGCGCGTCGCCAAGGGGCACGCGCTCCTCCGCGCGCATCCGCAGCGACCCGGCGGCAAGCCCATCAAACTATGGGAGAGCTGCGAGCAATCGGCCGAGGAGTTGGAGCTCGAGGCTTTGATGCGGCGGACGGACGAAAAATGGCGTATCGTGCTTCCGACAAACGGCCGACCGAATATCTGCGGCGACGACGTCACGGTCACCGATTCTGCGTTGAAGGAGCGGGGCCTGCCGCCACAACTCGCTGGCCATGATAAATATCTCGCGGAGTGAAGCGCGACCCGTCTGCGCTGACCTGCCGCTGAAAAATCCGGCTGTGGCGCAAATTTCGCGAACGGCCATCTCGGAAACGGAGCTCGCCGCGCAGACCGGCGACGGTCGGTTGTCTCCGCGCAGCACAAAAGGGGATATCCCCTCGGGCGTCGAAAACCAGTTTTGCGACACGCGCCAGTGGCGCCTGCGGCCAGGCTTGCTCGCTGCTACGGCGTCGGCGCATGCCACCCCTTGGCCGCGACCTCGTTGTCGCGCGCGGAATAGTATTCGACCAGTGATTCCAGCTCGCGCAGCCGCAGACGATAGGCGATGTCGACGCAGGTTTCGACAGCCGTTTCCCCGAAATGCTCGAACAAGCCCTCCTGGATGATGTGTCCGCTGGCGCCGATATACGCGGTCGGCGCCCGCAGACGCCGTTCGCAGCTGTTGCGATAGGCGATCCACCGCGCCTGCTCGCTGTCGAGGCGTTGGGCGTCGACCCGCCCGTTCAGCGCCTGCAATGCGGCGGCGATTCGCACCTCATTGCGGTTGAAGGGAAGGGCGCCGCAGACGATCGTCTTGACGGTGGCGGGCGCCGCCGCGCTCGCGCAGTCGAGCGTCTTCACGACGCCCGCGTCGAACATCTGCGCCGGCCTGGCGGCGATGGTCACGATGTTCCAGTCGCGCAATTGCGCGTCATCGACCAGCGCGACGCCCTTCGAGCCGAACTGCAGCGCCGCGTCCGCCATGGCGCTGCTGCCGAGCATTTCGCGGGTGTAGAGGATGAACATCGACGACAGCGCCTGCACCTCATCCAGGTGCTTGGCGGCCGAGCCGCCCTCGGACGCCGCTGCGTCCGGGTTGACCGACATGGCGTGAATGCCGAATTTTCCGAGCACCGTCCGCGACACGCCGCCGATGAACGCCATGGTGCAGGCGGAATGGCACGCGGCGCCGGCCGCGACCAATGTGTCGACATCGGCCTCTCGAAGGTACGCGCCGAGCCGCAAGCCGCCGACCGCATTGCCGCCGTTGGAATCGAGGCTGACTTGCGGCCGCCGGCGGGCCTTGGTCAGGCTCTTTAGCACGACGTCTTTGCCATCGACGCCCTTGTTGGCGGCGATCAGCGCCTGAAGCCGCTCCGTGTCATCGAAGGCCACGACGCCGGTCGCGACATAGACGGTCCTCGCGGTCGCCAGATCAATTTGTTTCGACCAGTCCATCGCGGCGGCGGGCAATGCGCACAGACACCCCAGCCAGCCAGCGAGGCAGGCGGCAATTCGTCGGGCTTGCGAGAGCATTTCCATATCCGTCTGTCCTTGTGAATGCGGGATGCCGCCCGGGCGGCGGCGGCGCCGCTGCGATCATGACGGCGGCTTCGAGCGGGTTCAGCGCGCAATGCCCTTTTGGAGATGCAGAGGCGCGGAGTCGGCGAGCGCCGCGTCGACCGGCGTGGCGCCGCAGGCCGCAGGCTTCGGCAGACCGACCGCCGCAGTCGCAGCGGCCGCGCCGGTCGCAGGCTTCAGGGCGGCATTGTCGGCCAGAAACTGCAGCAGGCGCGCTTCGGTCGCCGCACCGGCCACTCGCGCCACCGGCGTGATCTCCTTGTTTTTGACGCTGACGATCTCGACGGTGGGAAAGCCTTCGATCTTCAACAGATCGATGAAATGCGCCGCTTCTGGATGCTGCGGCCGAAAATCCGCCGACGTCCGGCGCTCGTGGGTGAGAAGGATAAAATGCGCCCGGCCAGCCAAACTGTTCAACCCATTGCAACGCAGGACATGGGTCAGCGCGATCCGGCACCAGCCGCAAGGTTCGGTCACCACGACGACCACCAACGGTTTGCCGTCGCGCGACGCCTGCTCGAGCGCCGGCGCGATCTCGTCGAAATGCCAGCCGATCCTTTGTCCGGCGACGCCCTCGGCGACCTTCGGCAGCACCAGCGCGCCGGCGTCCTCGGCCCAGGTCGGCGTTTCGATCGCCGATATTGCCCAAATCATCGCCGAGGCGGTGATCCAGCCCCGCCATCGGCGTGTCGACGCCTGTTTCGATCTGTTCGAACGCATGAGTTCCTCTGTCGGCGGGCGGCCGACCTCTGAGGCCGCCGCGGTTCTCTCCGATTTCAGCATGGACGACGGCCGGATGGAATTGCTTTCCCCGGCGGCCGTCGGCGCGGATCGCGGAGAAGCGCGCTCGCCCGCCCTGCTCGGGTCGCGACGAGCCGCGCCGCAGGAGCGTGTCGTGCGTCGGGCCGAGGAGCGCCGTGGATCCGGCCGCGCGAGCGAGGTCTCGCAATGTCGCGGGGCGGTTGCTCGGCGGCAGGCTCGGTCTATTGTGGGCGGGCGAAGCGAGAGGGTCGATGAGCAAGGCCAGGGAGCCGTCGAAGCCGATCTATGCCCTGTGCGGCGTCGAGTCCGGCGGGCAGCGTTCCTCCAGCCCGCGCTCGGTCCAGACCACGTTGATCGGTTCGCGGCAGGCAAATTCCCGCGCACCCCGATCAATGAAGCGGCACTCGCCCGGGTTCTTGGGATAGAGTTCGCGTGACCAGAAACGCGAGTGCCGCTTCCACGAGGGCGGAAATCACAAGCGCATCGAATTCGCTCATCGTCGCACCCTGCTTTCGTGTCGGCGATGGGTTCGCTCAGCCAAACGGCGCGAGGTCGATCTTCTGTTTATATTCGCGCGATCGTCATCCAGGAGGAACGGCGTCGCCGCCAGATTGGAGATGGCGGCGTAGCGCGGATCGACGCTGCGGGTGATGTTTATCGGATCGCCGCAAACCTCTTCGCGTAGCCCGATGGCGAAGACGTGATTGCGAAGCTTCCGAAGCACGATCCCCAGGGTGCGGTCGCTCTCGTCCTCCGGGAACAGTCGGACGGTCCCCTCCTCTATCGCCACTTTCATTTGAGGGCCGTCAGATCGGCCGCTCGCGCGGCATTCCGCTTGCAGCGGCGCAGCCTCCAGCGACGGCTGGCAGATTCCGCCGTTATCGTCGAAAAGCTGGCCGTCATGGACAGCCCCTTTTCATACTCTTCGCGCGACGCTTCCGAGCTGCGCGTTCAGGCGGCGCTTTATCGAGGCGGCAGCGAATTATTGCTGTTCCGCTCGGCGCCGCGTGATCCATTCCAGATCCCGTCGGCGTCATGGCGCGGGAGGCCTGGAAGGGTGACATTTTCTTTTCTTCATTTTGACGGTCGCTTCGACAAGGCCCAGTCCAGCGCGGGATTTTGGCCGCTCGGCCTGTCGGGCTGCGGCGTGTCGGGCGGAAGCGTCGAAAGCGAATTGCGAAGCGCGCGATCCTTGGCGAGAGCATCATCGACGGCTGCGTTTACCCGCGCCTCGATCGCCTTCTGATCCTCTGAATGCCAGCGATCGAGGATCAGAGTGATCGGCCAGGTCGAGCCTTCTACTATCGCCGAGATTGTACTGCGGTTGGCGTGGTCTCGCGTAGCGCCGAACCAGAGCGCGATCAGGAGATACGCGAACATGGCCAGTTTGAGCATGGACCCAAAAAACGTGTCAAAGAGCTTTCCCATCGACCCAATTCCCCAGTTTTTGCTCCCGCATGTGTCGCGGCGCGGAAGGCCCGAACCGCCGGTCCGACGCCCCGGGGTATGATCGCGAGACACCGAAGTGCAGAAAGCACATGCGGGATTCCATAAACGCGATGTCGCCCGAAAACGGATCGCATCGGGGCTCCAGCGCGATCGGCGAGGCAACACGCTCTCCGGCCAGTTCATAGAACAGGAGGGACGGCCGTTTGTCGATGCGCACCTGTGCGGCGGTTCGTTCGGAAAGGCGGAAATCTTCTCGGTGGCCGGTCGTCACGGGGCTTCTCCGTCGGACGCGACAGGAATGGTCCGCCTCGACCGGCGGCCTCTATCCGGCAGCTCGCCACGCAAACCTCGTCGACGGTGGATAGAGAGCTTGCAGCCGCTCGAGCTGACGAGTCCCGCTGAGACTATCATGTGATCTCGGCGCGCTCGTTCGCGCTCGAGAAATCGAACCGCGTGTCGAGGTCCATGCGCTCGGTGACAGACCAGATCGCCGACACGATCGGCGACGTCGGATCATTGTCGAGCGTGACGATCCCGATCTTCCGGTGGAGCTCGGGCGTCAGCGGAACGACCTTCAGCTCCTCGCGCTTGTCGAAATGCGCGAGGAGGCTGTGCGGCATGATGCTGCAAATCTCCGTGCAGAGCACATTGGAATAGAGCGCGAAGACGGAATCGGTCTCGACGACCACATGGGGCCGCGCGCCGGCGCGCTTGAATGCGGCGTCGATGATGCGCCTGTTCTGCATATTGCGCGTCAGCAGGCATAGCGGCAGCTCGGCGGCCTCCTTCCAGCTCAGGGACGAGCGCGCGCCGAGCGCCGTTGCGTCCCGCGTCAGCAGCACGTAACGCTCGCGATAGAGCGGCAGCACGCGAAAGCGATCGAGGTTCTGATCCTCGAGATAGGTCACGCCAATGTCGAGCTCGAAATTTTCGAGCTTGCGGATGATCGCTTCATTGCTCATCGATTGCAGCAATTGCGTCAAATCTGGATAGGCGCGCCAATAGGGACCGGTCAGAAGCGACATGACCGGCATGGTCGTCGGAATGGCGCCGATCCGCAGGCTGCCGCTCAATCGCTTGCGCGATAGAGACGCCTCCTGCCGCAGCCCGTCCCAGGCGACGAGCGTCTGCCGCGCCCAGCTCAACAGGCGCTCGCCATCCTCGGTGAAGCCGACGAACTTGTGTCCGCGCTCGACGATGACGACGCCGAGCTCCTCCTCGAGATGTCGGATCGCGGCCGAAAGCGCCGGCTGGGACACGCAGCAGGCTTCGGCGGCGCGCGCGAAATGACGTTCGCGGGCCAAGGTCACGAGATAGTCGAGTTGCCGAATGAACATGACGAGCGCCGCCGACCTCTCGCGCGCTCAACGAGAAAGCGATGTCCTGCGCGCCAAACGATTGTAGAGCAGGCCGAACCAGATGATCAACACGGCGCCGGCGAGGGTCGGCGCGAGCAGAAAGCTCCAGGACGGATGCGTCGAGAAGATGATGACCGGATTTGAGCCGGCGGGCGGATGCACGGTCTTTGTCGCCATCATCGCCATAATTCCAGCAGCGACCGCGAGAGCCATAGACCACGGGGTCGCGTCCAGCAGGGTGAGGCAGACGAGGCCGATGAAGGAGGTGAGCGCATGCCCGAGTATCACATTGCGAGGCCGCGAGAAGGGCAGCTCCGGGAAGCCGAAGACGAGCACGCAGGTCGCGCCGAAGGAGCCGAGCACCAAGGGCTGGTTCAGGCTTTCACCGAGCCAGCCGAGCAGGAAAATCAGCGCGAATCCGCCGATTCCTGCCGCGATGATCGGCCGAACGTCCTGGACGACGCGCTCCTTTATGACTTTCAGCCGGCACATAGTCTCGCCTTATGTTCGCGGACGCCGATGCGCGCGAAGCGGCCGGCGTCCACACGTTTCAAAGAAAAGCGGCTCACGCCTTCTCAAAGCGAGCGGCTTCTTCCGAGCCGCCGGTGGCATCGCCCTCGCTATAGGAATGCGCGCCGACGCCGGCGAGCTTTCCGCTTTGAACGACGAGATATTCGTTCCGAATGGGACGCTTGTCGAAATAGCTCTCCAAAATCTCCCGCACGCCGGCCGCGTAGCGCGTCTGCGCCGAGAGGCTGGTGCCGGAGATATGCGGCGTCAACGCATGGTGCGGAGCCGTGCGCCAGGGATGATCCTTGGCCGGCGGCTGCGGGAACCAGACGTCGCCCGCATAGCCCGCGAGCTGGCCGCTCTCGAGCGCGCCGACCAGCGCGTCGCGATCGACGAGCTTACCGCGCGCCGTGTTGACGAGATAGGAGCCGCGCTTGAAGAACTTCAGCGACTGCTCGTTGATCATATGCTCCGTTTCAGGATGCAGCGGGCAGTTCAAGGTCACGACGTCGCTGGCTTTCACGAGGCTCTCGAGATTATCGTGATAGGTCAGATCGAGCTCTTCCTCGACCGCGCGCGGCAGGCGATGACGGTCGAGATAATGCAACCCGACGCCGAAGGGCTTCAGCAGCCGCAGCACGCGCAAGCCGATGCGTCCCGCGGCGACGGTGCCGACCTGCATGGCCTCGAGGTCATAGGAGCGCGACACGGCGTCGGCGATATTCCAGCCGCCCTGCAGGATGATGTCGTGGGACGGAATGAAATTGCGCACCAGCGCCAGGATCGACATCACCACATGCTCGGCGACGGCGTTGCTGTTGCAATAGGTGACTTCCGCGACCGTGACATTGTTCTCGATCGCCGCTTGCAGGTCGGTGTGGTCCGAGCCGATGCCGGCGGTGACAATCAATTTGAGCTTCTTCGCTTTGGCGATCCGCTCGGCAGTCATATAGGCCGGCCAGAACGGCTGCGAGATCACGATTTCCGCGTCGGGAAGCTCACGGTCGAGAACGCTGTCCTCTCCGTCCTTGCTCGAGGTGACGACCAGCTGATGGCCATTCGACTCGAGGAATTTGCGCAGCCCTAGCTCGCCCGAGACGCTGCCCAGAAGCGCGCCCGGCTTGAAGTCGATCGCCTTGGGCGTTGGCAGCGTCTGGCCGTCGGGATAGATTTTCGGCTGCGGGACATCGTCCCGCGCGTATGAGGTCGGATAGCCGCCGACCGGATCGTCATAAAGAACGCAAACCACCTTCGCCATATGCGTTTCTCCCTTTTCAGATGGATGATGCGCGGCGACCCGGCCGTAGACGTCGCGCAGGGGCGACATTTCATTTCGAGCGCCGGGGTGTCCATTCGTTCCTGCGGATGCGTCGATAGGCGAAGATTATGATCGCCTGCGACCATCTGGCGACGCGGGGTTTTTGCGCGGGGCGTCGTGAACAGAACGCGCGTAGAGACGGCGCGTTCTCGCGTCGATCGCAGGTTCGTAGGCGAAGGAGAGGGCGTATCGAGGTCGAAGCCACAAACGAGCCCTCGCCGGGCTTCGTTTGCGGACTTCGATGCAACCCGGAGCGAAGGGCTTCTGGCCGGTCCGGGAGGGGCGCGGACGCAATAGGCGACCGGCGCCGACAGTAGCCGAATAGCTAGTGTCCGACATTGGCGAGGCGGCCGAGGCCGCTCGCTTTGGGTCTAGTTCGAGCGGAACGCGGCGTCCAATCCGTTCCTTTTATCGCTCGATAAGGATTGGTTATCGAGCTACTCGTCGCCACCCTATTGCGGCTTCCAGCCACGTCCCCCGCTGCGCCACAGCAGCCACAGAAAGATCGGCGTTCCGACGAGGGCGGTGAGCAGTTCGATCGGGATCTCCTGAGCGCTGACTGTGCGAGCGAGATCGTCCATCGCCAGCATGTCGATTCCGCCGACCAAGGCGGAGACGGGCAAGAGCGCGCGACTCCAGAAACACGTCCGGCCGAGCCGGCCTATACTAAATTATTATTTAATGCTGGCGCCGATCAAAACCTATATCGATCGGTGGAGATTTCTGTAGACTGCAGTGGCCGACGGAACGCGCGCTCTGCAATCGAAGAGACCGTGTACGTGGGGTCCCGTCGCCGACATCCTCGTCGCCCTCGCCGATAAGAGCGCCGCGTCAGAGATCTTATTGGGCGGTTTTGCGATTCGGATGACGCAGGGGAGTTTGTCGAGGCCCCTGCCGCGAGAATATTCGCCGCCGACGAAAAATGAGGAGATCCCGGCCGTGCCGAAAATAGCTCTCTTGCTCTCGCTCGTTTTTCTCGTCGCGGGCGGACAATATGCAGGCGCGGTTTGCCAACATCATCGTCATCGACGACAAAAATGGATGCGATTCGTCCCAGAGGATGAACGTCGCATACAGTCCTCGAGAATCGTCCAAGGACATATGCCGAGCGCTGGAGAAATCTACGGCAATTCTAGCGGTCACTCGGAAGGCCAGGGTCTCTCCATCCCATAGACCTCGGCTCGCTTTGTTATAGGTCTCGTCCGCGAGACCCAAATTCCTTTGTCCTTCGAGATATGCGGAAACTCCCAACGCCTGGTGCTCCAAGAGCGCTCGAAACCGTCCGACCTCCCTTGAAGGCAAATTCCAATACAAAACGCCGAACAGGATGAGCGCGCGCGTCACATAGGCGATCACGGAAATGATCGCGCGGCGAACGACGGCCAGGATATTTTATTCGTGATAGTCAAATATGCGTGCGGACAGCAGCGGATCATGGGAGGGCCGGAATGGAGCCCGGCTGGCGAATTTGAACTCCCAGCGCGATGATCTACGCGCTGCTCCTGCGGGAGAGTGGCCGCCGAACGCCGTTGCGGATGCGGCGCGGACACGTCCGTGTCACGCATTATTTCGTGGCTTTCGCCCGTTCGCCGCACCGAGCCTCCATTTCCGCGAAGACGCGCTCGATCCACTCGATCACGAGCTTGATGCGCGCGAGACGCTTCAAGTCGGATCGAACCAACAACCAGAGGTCTCGGGTGAGGACAGGTTCGGCTCCACTGAGCCGTACGAGACCTTGGTCATGGTCTCCCACGCAAATCGGCATCAGCGAGCGACCCAATCCGGCATGAACGGCATTCATGGCCAAATCGGAGTCGTTGACGATCAAACCCGGGCCCAAGTCCGGCTCCTGCTTGACCGCCTCGGCGAGCCAGCGCGCGAGCGGCAGAGCGGAAAGGCTCTCTTCATAAGTGACCCACGGGAGCTTCGCCGTCGATGATCCGGCGGCTCCGAAAACCCCGTAAGGCAGTTCGCAGATGCGACGGGCGACCAGGCGATAGTCCTGCTCGGGTCGGGCGAAGCGCACGGCGATGTCGATCTCCCTGTTGCCGAGATCCAAATTTCTCGGCTCCGAGACGAGGTGCAGCTGCAACTGAGGATGAGCCTGCAGAAACTCCGGGAGCGCAGGCATCAGGATCCGGTTCATGATCAGGGCCACCGAGGTCAATCTGACCGTTCCCGCGGCCCTGTCGTCGAGGCCCGTCGCGACGCTTTTGATGCCGCAGACGCTCATCTCGATCTGCTCGGCGTGCCGGAGAACCTCCTGACCCATCTCCGTGAGGAGCAACTGCCCATTGGCGCGCTCGAACAGACGCGAGCCCAGAGCTCGCTCGACGCGGGCCACGCGCCGGGCGATCGTCGTTTCGTCGACGTGCAACTGCCGCGCCGCCTTTGCCAGGCGACCAGTCCTCGACACGACAATGACATAGCGTAGATCGTCCCAATTCAGATTCTGCATTTTTGCAGACTGCTCCTGCAAAATCACTTCTGGCAAGGCAAAATTGTCGGTGCTAGCTTGCCTCGGGTCAAGGTGTGGCGTCGACGCTTTTTTCAACGGCTTGCCGGGCCGCCGGATGGATTCGATCCGCCCAGCGGGCGGAGGCGTCGCGTCGCCGATAGGCCCAAGCGTCGAATCCGTCGGCCGCCCAGCGCAGGCCGCCGTTTGTCCGACAAGGACTTCGAAATGCTCCAGCTCGTGCTGATCGCTCTCCGGCGCCCGTACACTTTCGTCGTGGCGGCGATTCTCATTGTCATACTCGGCGGTTTGGCGATTTTCAGGACGCCGGTCGATATATTTCCGGCGGTCGGCATTCCTGTCGTCTCTGTGATCTGGACCTATGTCGGCCTTTCACCGGACGATATGTCCACCCGCATCCTCTATCCCTACGAGCTCGCCTTGACGGCGCTCGTCAACGATATCGACCACGTCGAATCACAGAGCTACAGCGGCATCGGCGTCAACAAGATCTATTTTCAGCCGAAGGTGAAAATAGATCTCGCGCTGGCGCAGGTGGGCGCGGCGGGCCAGACCGTCTTGCGTCTGCTTCCCCCGGGCGTGCAGCCGCCACAGGTCATATTGTTCAACGCATCGACCGTGCCGGTCATACAAATCGCTTTTTCGAGCGCGACGCGGACCGAGGCGGAGGTCGCCGACGCCGTCTACACGCTCATTCGGCCGCCGCTGACGACGGTGACCGGCGCGGCCGTCCCTTTTCCTTACGGCGGCAAATCGCGGCAGGTGCGCATAGACCTCGACCAGGAGAAGCTGCTCGGGCTCGGCCTCACGGCGCAAGACGTGGTGACCGCCGTCGAACGGCAAAACCTCATCATACCCGCCGGCACGCAGAAGATCGGCGACTATGAATATGCCGTCCTCATCAACGACGCGCCCGCCGAAATCGCCGCGCTGAACGATTTTCCGATAAAGCGCGCCGATGGCGCGATCGTCTATCTGCGCGACGTCGCCCATGTCCACAACGGCAACGCGCCGCAAACCAATCTGGTGCGCGTCGATGGCGCGCCGGCTGTGCTGCTGCCCGTGCTGACCTCCGGATCGGCGTCGTCGCTCGACGTGATCAACGGCGTCAAGGCGATGCTTCCGCGATTGAAGCTCGCGCTGCCGGACGGGATCGAAATGACAGTGATCGGAGACCAATCGGACTTCATCAATGGCGCCGTCGTCAGCGTCGCGCGCGAGGCGGCGATCGCCGCCGGGCTCACAGGCCTCATGATCCTGCTCTTTCTCGGCAGCTGGCGCTCGACGATCATCATCACGATCTCGATCCCGCTCTCCATCCTCGCCGCCCTTTTCGCGCTGTCGGCGCTCGGTGAAACCGTCAATGTGATGACGCTGGGAGGTCTCGCGCTCGCCGTCGGCCTCCTCGTCGACGACGCGACCGTCACGATCGAGAATGTCAACCGTCACATGGAGGCGGGCGAGGCGATCGACGACGCGATCGTCAAGGCGGCAAAAGAGATCATCACGCCCGCCACAGTGTCGCTGCTTTGCATCTGCATCGTGTTCGCGCCTCTGCTGCTGCTCGGCGGCGTCGCTGGCTATCTGTTTCGGCCCCTCGCCGAGGCCGTTGTCTTCGCGATGATCGCATCCTACTTTCTTACCTATACTCTGGTCGAGACGATGGCGCGTTATTTCCTCAGCGCGCAGCAGCGCGAGACGCTGCGCGAGGCGAAATTCGGCCCGGCCAGGCGCGGCCTCGTCATCGCGACGCTGACGCGCGCGCAACTGGCGTTCGAAAGAGGCTTCGAAAGACTGCTCGACGCTTACGCGCGCGTGCTCCAACTGGCGCTCGCGCGCCCGAAGGCTTTCGTCGCGATGTTTTTCGCGGGCGTCGCGCTCTCCTTCACGCTGATTCCCTTTCTCGGTCGCGATTTCTTTCCCGAGACCGAGAGCAGCTCTTTGCGGCTGCACGTTCGCCTCCCCACGGGAACCCGCCTCGAGCAGGCTGGCGTTCTCTGTGATCGGATAGAATCGGAGATCCGCGACTCTCTGCCGCATGGCGCGCTGACGAGCATCGTCGACAATATCGGTCTGCCGATCTCGGGCATCAATCTGAGCTACAACAACTCCGGCACCATCGGCACGAACGACGCCGATCTGACGCTGAGCTTCGATCCCGAGAAGGTCGCCGATGCGAGTCCCTTCGCGGAATTATTGCGCGAGCGTCTGCCACGCGCCTTTCCCGGCGTCGTCTTCTCCTTCCTGCCGGCCGACATAGTGACGCAGATCCTCAATTTCGGCCTGCCAGCCCCACTCGACATTCAGATTTCGGGAAGCAAGCGCGACGAAAACCTCGCCTATCTGCAAAAGACACTGGAGCGCGTCGCTCGCGTGCCGGGGGTCGCCGATCCGCGTATGCAGCAGGCGGGCGATTTGCCCACGCTCCACGTCGACGTCGATCGAACGCTCGCGCAGGAGGTCGGACTCTCTGAGCGCGACGTGACGGTCTCCTTGCAGACTATGCTCGCCGGCTCGTTCCAGACCTCGCCGGCCTTTTGGCTCAACGTCAAGAGCGGCGTCTCCTATCCGATCGTGACGATGGAGCCGCAGTTTTGGAACACGAGCCTAGATGCGCTGGCGAGCAAGCCGGTGGCCGCAGGCGAGGGACAACAAATTCTCAGCGGCGTCGCCTCCATTCGGCGCGGCTGGAGTTCGGGCGTCGTCACGCATTTCAACAGCCAGTCGGCGTTCGACATCTATGCCGGCGTGCGCGGCCGCGACCTCGGCGCGATTGCGGACGACGTTCAGAAAATATTGGACGACACCCGCAAGGAAGCGCCGGCCGCCTCCAATCTCGTGCTGCGCGGTCAGATCGCCACGATGCGCAGCGCCTATGCGGATCTGCTGGTCGGCCTCATCCTGTCGATCGTGTTCGTCTACCTCATCATCGTCGTCAATTTCCAATCCTGGCTGGACCCGTTCTTGATTGTCTCAGGCCTTCCGACGGCGTTGGCCGGCATCGTCTGGATGCTCTTTTTGAGCGAGACGACCATATCCGTTCCTGCGCTGACCGGAGCGATCATGTGCATGGGCGTCGCGACGGCGAACAGCAATCTCGTCATCGCCTTCGCGCGTGAGCGGCTCGATCACGGCGACACTCCGCTTCATGCGGCGGCGGCGGCGGGCGTCACGCGCTTTCGCCCCGTCATCATGACGGCTCTCGCCATGATCATCGGCATGGCGCCGATGGCGCTCTCCGCCGAGCAGAATGCGCCGCTCGGTCGCGCCGTGATCGGCGGCCTGACGTTCGCGACCTTGGGCACGCTGCTGTTGCTGCCGGTCATGTTCAGTCTCGCGCATGGCTTCCTCGCCTGCGGCAGAGCGTGGCGCGGGCAGGACGACGCGCCGGAGAATACGGAATTGGAGCAAGCGAATGTCGCACCCTGAGCCGCCTCGTCTCCATCCGCCGGACCCGCTGGCGCAGGCGGAGCTCTTGCGCAGGCTGCGTCCGAGAGGAATCGTCGCCATAGGCGTGTTTCTCATGCTCGCCGTCTTCGGCGTGGCCTCGCGTCACGCGCGCGACGCCGAACTCGCGCGCGTGACGCAGGAAGCGGTGATTCCGACGGTCGAATTATGCGCGCCGACGCTCTCGACGGCTACCCAGGAGCTCGTGCTGCCGGCCAATGTCGAGGCTTTCGTCGACGCGCCGATCTATGCGCGCGTAAACGGATATTTGAAGAGCTGGGCCTACGACATCGGCGCGCAGGTCAAGGCCGGCGACGTGCTGGGCGTCATCGACGCGCCCGACCTCAACCAGCAGGTGGAGCAGGCCAAGGGTCTCTTCGCGCGCAGCAAGGCGGAGCAAAATCTCGCGCGCGCAACGGCGAAGCGCTGGACCACGCTCCGCAACGAGGCCGCGGTCTCGCCCCAGAGCGCGGACGAAAAGACCGGAAATCTGGAAGCGGCGGCCGCCTCGCAGAATGCGGCTCAGGCCAATCTCGACCGGCTCGTCACTCTCGAATCCTATCTCAATTTGACATCACCTTTCGACGGCGTCGTCATAGCGCGCAACGTCGACGTCGGCGCCTTGGTCGACGCCGGCGCCGGGCGGCGCGAGCTGTTTCGGGTCGCCGACATTCACAAAATGCGCATCTATGTCCGCGCGCCGCAGGCCTATGCGGCGAAGATCACGCCGGGACTGACCGCTCGGTTGACGTTGCCGCAATATCCGACGCGGGAATTTTCGGCGAAGATCATGACGACCGCGAGCGCGATCGCCGCGGGCTCCAGAACCCTGCTCGTGCAATTCGAGGCGGACAATCCCGATCGCGCGCTGCTGCCGGGCGCGTTCGGGCAAATCAGGATTTCGCTTCCTCCCGAAGGGGCGCCGCTGCTTCTGCCGGCGAGCGCTCTCGTCTTCGTCAACGCGTCGCCGCAAGTGGCGACCGTCGACGAGCGCGGCGCCGTGCGCATGAAGACCGTGAAGATCGCGCGCGATCTCGGACCATCGCTCGAGATATCGGCGGGTCTCTCCGAGACCGATCGCGTGATCCGCACTCCATGGCAATCCGTGCATGACGGGATCGCGGTGAGAATAAAGAACGGCGAGAAGAAGGAAGCGCAGGCGAGATGAGATTTTTGCGTCGTTTCCTCCTGATGACGGCATGTGTGTCTTTGAGCGGCTGCGACCTCGCGCCGGCCTATATCGCGCCGACAGTGGAGACTCCGGCGAGCTTCAAGGAAGCCAAAGGAGACGGATCCGCCGCCGAGAAAACGCGCGCCCTCCCGAGCGATGGCGGCTTACAATGGTCTTCCGCCGACCCGTCGGATCTACGTCCGCGTGGATCATGGTGGCGGGCTTTCCAAGACAAGCGCCTCGACGCGCTGGAGCGCGACCTCGACCAATTCAATCCGGACCTCGGCCAGGCCATGGCCGTCATGGACCGGGCGCACGCCTTGGCCGCGAAAGCCGCCGTCGGACTTTCGCCGACGCTGACGGCGAGCGGCCAAACGACCGAGAACAAGGAGTCGCTTCATCGCCCGCTTCGATTGGCCAATTCTTATCCGAGCGGCTCCGATTTCGCGCGATCGGCGCAGTCCCATGGCCTGCCAACGAATGCGCCGACCTTTTACGGCGACAATCAGCTGTCGATGCAGTCGAGCTATGAGATCGATCTTTGGGGGCGCGTCCGCAATCTCGCGTCCGCAGGCGTCGCGCAGGCGCAGGCGTCCGAAGCCGATCTCGCCGCCGTCGCCTTGAGCCTACACGCCGAGCTCGCGCGCGACTACATCAACCTGCAAGGCGCCGACAATGAGATCGCGCTGCAGAAGCGCATCGTCGCGGCCTATGGCCGCTCACTCGCCCTCGTGCAGAAACGTGTCGGCGGCGGCATCACCTCGCCGGCCGACGTGACGCGTGCGCAGACCCAGATCGGCTTCGCGAAGGCGCAGCTCTCCGAAATAGAGGCGCGCCGCGCGTTGCTCGAACATGTGGTCGCCATTCTCGCCGGCCATATGCCAGAGAGCTTTTCTCTGCCGTCATCGCAGACGCGCGTCGCCGCTCCGAGAATTCCGCTCGACGCTCCGTCGCAGCTGCTCGAGCGCCGCCCCGACATCGCCGCCGTTGAACGACGAGTCTATGGCGCCAATCTTTCGATCGGCGTCGCGCGCGCGGCGTTCTTCCCACGCTTCACGATCAATCTTTCCGGCGGAACGCAAGACACGGGTCTCAGCCTCTTCAACGCGCGCAACAGCCTCTGGTCGCTCGGACCAGCCGTGACGCTGCCGATCTTCGACGGCGGCGCGCATTCGGCCGATCTGCACGACGCGGAGGCCGCCTATCTCGAGGCCGTGGCGCATTATCGGAGCGTCGTCCTGCGCGCCTATGGCGAAGTCGAGGACGCGCTCGCGCTCATTCGTTATTTCGATCGTCAGGAAAAGGACATCGCCGCCGCCGTCGTCGCCGGCAATAAGACGCTCGATATCTCGCTGAAGCTCTATGAGGAAGGCGTCGTGACTTATGTGGAGGTGGTGACGGCGCAGTCCGACGCCTTCGCCGCGCAGCGTCAAGCGATCGCATTGCGCACGGGACGCTTGCAGGCGGCGTTGTCGCTGATGACGGCGCTCGGCGGCGGTTGGAGCCGCCCGGTCTTTCCGCCCCCCGTCGCGGAGTCGCCCTGCGCTCTGTGCGAAATGGCGACGCAGGCCGCGACGAAGTCCTAAGCGCGCGTCGAAGAACGCGCGTGACAGCGGAATGTCGTGACGGATCGCGCCGTCTCGGATCGCGCCGTCTCGGCCTCCCCCGATCATTCTCTCGCTCGCTGTTCTCGACCTCGGGGTTTCGGGTCTTCCTATCGGCCCGTCGACGCCGGCCGGCCGGTCAAGGATCAGCCTGTCCACCGGCCTTCGAACGCTTCATCGCTTCGAGCTTGTCGCGGATCGGCTGAAATGGGCCGAATTTGTGCTGGGACAGAGAGAACCCGTCGACATAGGGTCCATATCCGGCGTCGACGAATTTCTCGACGCCGACGGGAAAATCCTTGTCTATGCCGACTTTGTGCGGCCGATCCATCGTAGCCATATAGGCCGCTATGTCCCAAGCCTGCTCGACCGTCAGCGCCGGATGATCATAGGTCGCGCCGAAGGGCATGTTCGCATGGATGAAATTCGCCACGGCGATCAAACGCCCCATGCCGGCGCCGTCGTTGAAACTGTCCGAACCCGATAGCGGCGGAAACTCATAGCCTTCGGCGTCGCCGACGACGCCTCTGCGCTTGCCCAATCCGTCGGCGCCGTGACATGCGGCGCAATTCTCGGCGAAGGCCTTAGCGCCCTCCTTTGGATCGGCCGGGCGCGTCAGCTCAGCCATTTGGCCAGCGCCACGCCCTACTTTCTCCGCGCCAGTCGAAAGAAACGCGATATAGGCGACGATCGCGTTCATCTCTTTGGAGTCGATGGGCAGAGGTCGACCGTCGAGGCTGCGTGTCAGACAGCCGTTGATGCGGTCCTGGATCGTTTCGATCGCGCCTTCACGCGCCGCATAGCGCGGATATTCACGGAAGACGCCGACCAAAGGAAGCCCATGCGGCTTCGCGCCGGCTTCGAGATGACAATTCTGGCAAGACAGATTGTTGCCGGCGAATCGGCTCTGCGGATCGTGGCTTTCCGGTCCGATATACTTATACGTTTCCATGATGAGGGCTCGGCCCATTCGCACCGCGCGGCCCCGGGAATCGTCGGGAAGCCGGTCTACATCGGGCGCGATCCTGGCGGCGTCTCGGGTCGGCGCTTCCGCCCGCTCGGCGGCGATCGCTTTTTCGGAAGCGCGCGCGGACGCCTCGATGAGGCCGACACAGGACAGAGCCGCCACTATGATGAAGGCGCCGGCATTAGGCCTATTCACGCGACCACCTCGGCGCTCTTTTCTCGACCTTTCGCCGCCCCTCTGTCGCGGTCGACTCTGGAACTGGAGGCGTCCAAATTTACCGGCGCCGGTCGAACGAGAGGATGCGCGATCGTCGGGATTGCGCCCGGATCGCTTTCTGGATGTAAGGCTTCGCGTGAAAATTAGGCAATTAAATTTTCGATTAATGGGGAGCGCGAGCGCCGCCGCCGGTCTGGGTCGAGTCCGATTCGCGATCGTTTCGCCATCATGACCTTCGGAACAGTTGGACCACGAAGACGCAGCCCTGCGCGACGTCTTTGATTTCCACCTGGAACCCATGCAGGCGAATAATTGCTGCGACCAGAGTCAAGCCGAGTCCGCTGCCTGCCACATGTCTCGTCTCCGGAGATCTGTAAAATCTCTTGAAGACTCGGTTTCGTTGATCGGGCGAGATGCCGGGGCCGGAGTCGTGAATTTCGACGATCGGGCCCTGTAACGTGCTCATCACGCGGATTTCGACCCTCCCCTGCTCCGGAGTAAATTTGACGGCATTGTCGATTAAGTTCGCGAACGCCTCCTGCAGTAGGTCCCGATCGCCGCGCGCAAACCCTTCCGTCTCTTTCTCAACGACGAGTGCTACCGCCTTGCATTCGGCCGCAGGCTGATAGAGCTCCACCAGCTCTTGCAACATTTGTGAAACGTCGAATTCGCTGAAGTGGGCGCCGGTCGATCCAGCATCGAAATGGGCCACACGAAGCAACGCCGAAGTTGCATTCAAGCTCTGATCCAGGCCGTTCATCGCTAGCTCGATCCGGTCATGCGCTTCGGTAGGCAAGACGAAATCGGACTGCACTTGGTCGAGATGAGCTCGCACGCGGCCAAGTGGCGTTCTCAAGTCATGGGCGATATTATTGCCGACGTGTTCCAGCTCGTGCATCGCGGCCTCGAGCTGAGCGAGCATCTCGTTCACAGAATGCGCCAAGCTGTCCAATTCATCGTTCGAATTGCTGACCGTCAAGCGCTCGTGCAAGGCGCCTCTTTTGATTTCGTCCAATTGCTGTTGGGCCGCTCTGAGCCGCCCACTCATCTTACGGCTGCTGAGGGCGCCGATCATCAAAGCGACGACCGAGAACGGAAAAACGCCCTCCATAAAGACGCGCTTCACGGCCTCTTCGAGAACGGCGACCTCGGGCGTTTCTCGACCGATCACGAGAATCCGCTGATCGGGAAGCCGCGCTCCAACGAAGAGGGTCTGTGTCGCAAAACCGCGTTTAGAGCGGACATTCGGGTCGAGAATGAGATGCGCCTTGCCATCTAAAAGCAGGCTCGATGGAATCTCGCGCAGATTCCCTTGCGCGTAAGACCCATCGCGTTCGAACAGGCCAGATACAGATAATCGATAGGCCTGATTATAGGCCTTGTCCTCTAGGCTCAGGTTCTTCTGTCCTTCGAGATATGCGGAAATTCCCAATGCCTGAAGCTCCAAAAGGGAGCGAAATCGTCCAACTTCCCAGGTCGATAAGTTCCAATACAGAAAGCCGAATAGCACGAATGTACCTATGACGTAAGCGATCACGGCCATGATCGCTCGGCGGAACGATGGCCAGGATATTTTAGCCGTGGTGGTCAAATATATGTCCCTGACCTCTGACATTGAGGAAAAATCGGCTGGTGCTTCCCCCTTCGATTTTGTGCCTCAGCTTGCTGATATGCTGGTCGACGACGTTGGTTTGCGGCACAAAGTGGAATTTCCACACATCCTTGAGCAGCATTTGCCGCGTCACCAGCCGACCAGCGTTCGACATGAAATATTCGAGCAGTTGGAACTCGCGTGCCGACAGCTCTATCTTTTCGTCGCCGCGAAACGCGATTCGTCGCAGCAAATCGAGCGTCAGCGGGCCGACTTGAAGTTTGGTGGCGCTGCTCTGCAACGGTCTTCGCAGCAGCGCATCGACCCTCGCTCCCAACTCCTCGAGACTGAATGGCTTGATCAAATAGTCGTCTGCGCCAGCCTCGAGACCGAGAATTCGCTCGTCGACGGCGTCTAGCGCGCTGATAATGAGAACCGGAACGTTGAAGTTTTGTCGGCGTAGCTCCTGAACGATGTTGATTCCATAGACTTCAGGCAAGATGCGATCGATGACGAGGATGTCGAAGCCTCCCTCGCCGACCTTGGAGAGGCCTTCGCTTCCGTTGCAGATATGCAGGACCTCATATTGCCGCTTTGCCAGCGCGTCGATAATAGCGCCCGCGAGCTCCTCGTCGTCTTCGACGAGCAGCACTTTGGCGCGCGGCAAGAAGCCTGTCTGCGAAGCTTTATCGACGCTCAACGCTTTTCGTCCCCTTCCACGATCACTGGCGCTCGCGGAGCCGCTTCCCACGAAAAATGGACGTGGCATTGGCGCTGTCGGGGGAAGACGGCTCGGCATTGCACTGGCGACATCGCTTTCTCGATACCAAAGAATAAGTTATGTAACATGCGGCATGCTGCTCCACAAATAAAATATCGAATCACATATGCACCGCATCGCCGCGACTTGTGCGCATATTGCAGGGTCAAAGCCAGGGTATCGCTTGGCTGTGGTCGTAATAAATATTTACATAGATGATCGTATCGCGCCATTATTGTGCTCCATCGCATGTCATATATAACTATATGCGTGTTCGCACGTATGCTAGTGTTGCATTTACATATGAATGCCGAATATCGAGCGCACGACAAATTGCGCCGAACCCGCAGATCAGAGCGCCTCACCATCGTAGCAGCCGTCACTTTCATGAGTTGCGCGCCAGAACGCCCTGTTGCCCGGCTGGGCGTCCGGCGACGGCGCAGTGCGAATGCAGTGCCCGGCATGAGCCCACCAGTCCTGCAGCTGATCTTTGCGATCGAGTGGGATTATTCCTTGCTTGGGATGTCGCCAGTGGACACAATCGCCACAAGATAAGGTCGCGATTGGACGATCTGGGCTCCATTCGCCACATGCATCGTCCGCGTGGGTGCGCGGCCAATGCGCGACTTCGTCGCCACTACTGCTCGTGCTTGGAGCGCGTCGGTGGCAGCTGCCTCCCTCTCTCTCCATACGCCTCCAAAAAGCGCAGCTGTCGCAGCGCGGCTGCGGGCGTAACCGAGTCGTCATGGCTCGCCTCCCGTTCTCTCATTGCTGGACAGCGCGGCAGTGCGTGGATTGTCGAAATGCCGAAGGTCGGCGGAGGACCAGCCGCCGCCGAGCGAGAGCATCAGCGCAATCGCCGCCTGAAGCCTCTTCCCTTTGAGGCTCAGCAAAGCGTCTCGCGCATCGAGGGCTGCTGTCTGCGCTGTGATCACGTCTAGATAATTGGTGGCGCCGTCTCGATAGAGGACCAGCGAAATGTCGAGAACTTTTTGCGTTGACGCCACGGCCGCACCGATGCTTCTCTCTTGCTTGGCGAGCCAGCGCAAATTCGAGAGATTGTCCTCGACCTCTTGGAAGGCTCGCAGCACGGTCTCCCGGTACTCGGCGACAGCGTGAGCATGACTGGCCTTCGAAGCGTCCAATTCGGCCACTCGTGCTTCGCCGTCGAAAATAGGCAGGGTGATCGCCGGGCCAACCGACCAGACGCTGTTTTTGAAATTGAGCAGACTGAGGCCAGTGTCCTGCGTTCCGCCCGAAAGGTTGATGGTCAGCCGAGGGAAAAATGCAGCCCTCGCCACACCGATCGTCGCATTCGCCGCCGCCACTCGTCGTTCGGCGGCGGCGACGTCGGGCCTGCGCTCGAGCAAGGTGAGCGGAACGGCCGAGGGAATCGTCGGCTGAGCATTGGACCGAGACGAAGGCCGAATCGAGAACGAAGACGCCGCTCTCCCGACGAGCGTCGCAATGGCGTGCTCATACATTGCCCGTTTCGCTTCGAGCTCGGCTCGACGAGCGCGTGCGATCTCGAGCTGCGCCATCGCCCGTGGCTCATCGGAAGGGGCGCCGACATTGCCTTTTACAAGCGTCTTTGTGAGATCGAGCGCCAAGGCATAGCTCGCGACGACGTGATCATATAGGGCGATCTCGCTATCGACGGTTCGCAGAGCGACGTAGTCGCGCGCCACTTCCGCCTGAAGGCTGAGACGGATCGTTTCGAGATCGGCCGCACTCGCCTGCGCTTGCGCTTCTCGCGATGCGATCGAATTTCTGACTCTTCCCCAAAGGTCGACCTCGTAGCTCGATTGCAGGCTCAGCATATTGTTTCCGTAATGGGATGGCTGATCGAATGGCCGGCCATCGATCAACGCCTGCTCGAGTCCTTGAGGCGACGCCACGCGATTGGAGTTTCGAAGCGGTCGATGCGCAGATTGCTTGTTCGACGAATAGCTGTTGCTGAAATCGATGGTCGGCATAAGCCCCGCTTCTGCTTTTGCCGCAAAGGCGCGTGACTGATCCAGCAAGGCGACAGACGCCGCCAAGCTCTGACTGCCGGTGTCGATTTGCCCTTCGATCTCGTTCAGCGTTCTGTCGCTCAGGGCGCGCCACCAGGGTCCTCTCGACTGGTCGTCGCGCGGGCGTGCTTCGGCCCACGATTTGTTTTCCTTGAATTTTGCCGGCGTTTCCACGACAGGAGGGGAATAGTCCGGTGCGAAGCTACAGCCAGAAAGGCCAACGGTCAGGAAGGACAGCATCGGCAGCAGCCCAGAACGAACATTCATTTTCTCCGCTCTCCGCCGACCGGCGACGCTTCCTCGCCGTCGACCGTCGGCTGCGAAATCTCGACGACATCGCCGTCTCTCAGCAATTCGGACGGATAGTCGATGATCTTATCCGTCGCCTTGACGCCGGACGTCACCAGAACCTCGGTCCCAAGATCTCGATCCACGAAAATTTTCTTGAACGAAACTTTGTTGCCCGTCCCGATCGTGGCTACCCGCAGCTCGTTGCGCCGGAACAGCAGAGCGGTCGCGGGAATTCGGATGACGTTGGGGTCTTCAGGAATCTGAAAATGAACCTCGGTAAACGAGCCGGGCAATAGCGCGCTGTTGCTATTGTCCACGAGCAGCTGAACGAGCAGCGTCCGCGAGCTGCCGGCGATTGCGTCGGAGGTGGCGACCACGGAAGCGTCGAACTTCCGGTCGGGGTATTGTGAAAGCGTCAAGGTCGCCGTCATCCCTTGCTTGATACGGTTCGCGAAAGATTGCGGAACGCGCACATAGACACGCATCTGATGAATGTCGGCGATGTCGAAGAGCTCGATCGGGTTTCCCGGGCCGACCAATACGCCCACGTCGATTTTTCGCGCCGTCACGATGCCGGAGAATGGCGCTGTGATCGAGGTGAAGCCTTTCAGCGCCTTCAGCCGATCCATATTCGCGCGAGCGGAAGCGACATCCGCCAATCTCGTGTCGACCTCCCCTCCTTTTTCGTCAACGCTCTGCTGCGACACCGCGGCCGAAGCGCGTAGCGCGTCCCATCGCTTCGACGTCAATTTGGCGAGCCGCACTTGCGCCTCCGCTTTACTTAACTCGCTTTTCGCCTGCTCGTATTGCTGATCCAGCTCCGGAGCGTCGATCGTCGCGAGGACCGCGTCCGCCTTCACGCGAGCGCCGATGTCGTAGTTCCAGCTTTTCAAGTAGCCGCTCACCCGCGCGCGAATTTGCGCCTCGTTGAACGCCTTGACTTCTCCGGGCAGGATCAACGCTTGCCCGCCGCTCGCCGCCTTGATCGCAGCCAGCCGCACCGAAGGCTCTGCCTGCTTTTGCGTCCAATCCGCCAGTCGCGCTTCTTCGCGCCACCGCAGTGCTATGCCGCAGGCGCCCAACGCCACCGCCATTAGCGCGCCGAGGATCGGCCACAGCATGCGCCGCCCCAGGGTCGTCGACGTCGTTGCCGAGACATGTGCAGGCCGATCCGTTATCCATATGGGTTCATTACTCATCCGACGTCCTCGAGCCGCGTGTTTCAGAGTGGATAAGCGAAAAAACGACAGGAACGAGGACCAGCGTCGCGACCGTCGACCACATGAGTCCTCCGATCACCGCGCGTCCGAGGGGCGCATTTTGCTCGGCGCTGAGCGCCATCGGCGCCATGCCGATCATCATCGCGAACGACGTCATCAACACCGGTCTGAAGCGGGAAAAGCCGGCGTCCACCGCTGCCGTCAGCGCTTCGGCCCCTTCCGCCAAGCGGTCGCGGGCGAAGCTCACCACCAGAATACTGTTCGCCGTGGCGACGCCCATGCACATGATCGCTCCGGTCAAGGCCGGAACAGACAACGTCGTAAAGCTCAGGAACAGGACCCAGACGATGCCCGCCAATGCCGTGGGAAGCGCGCACACTATGACGAAGGCGTCGAGCCAAGACTGAAAATTTACGACGATCAAAAGGTAGATGAGCACGATAGCGAGAGCGAGACCGCTATAGAGCTGCGCATAGGTCGCCGTCATGGTCGACACCTGTCCGCGCAACGCGACAGTCGAGCCCGCGGGACGTTGCGCCGCCATCTCGTCGAGAATTTTCTGGACGTCGTCCGCGACCGCTCCCAAATCGCGTCGGTGAACACTGGCGTAGATGTCGATCGCTTGCTGAACATTATAGTGCGAGACGACCGCCGCGCTCTGCCCGCGGGAGATCTCGGCCACGCCTTGCAAGATTTGCGGGCCTTTGGAGGAAGACATCGGGGTCGTCCGCAGCGCATCCATGCTATTCAGCCACATCTGTGGCGTCTGCGCGACGATAGGATACGAAACGCCATTCTTCGGATTGAGCCAAAACGTCGGCGCCGTTTGCACGCTTCCCGCCAAGTTCACCTGCAGAGTCACCGCGATATCACGTTCCGTCAGTCCGACGTCGAAGGCGGCTGGCCGGTCGACATCGACGTTGAGAGTGGGCGTGTTGAAGGCTTGCTGAATGCGCGCGTCCGCGATGCCAGGAATTTTGGCGATCCTGCGAAACAGCTGTTCCGCGTAGGCGCGGTTGGCGTCGACATTGGTCCCGATGATCTGCACATCGATAGGCGCAGGCAATCCGAAATTGAGAATTTGCGTCACGATGTCTGCCGGGAGAAAAGCGAAAGAAACCCCCGGGAAAAGTCTCGGAAGCCGTTCTCGGAGGAGCTCGGCGTAATGTTCTGTTTCCTGCTCTTGGCCCTCACGGAGCGTGATCATGACATCCGTGTCTGCAGCGCCGATCGTTCCGGAGTTGCCGTACGCGAGATTGATGCCGCTGATCGGCAGTCCGACGTTGTCGACAATCGACTCGAGCGCAGATGGTGGAATGAATTGGCGGATTGCCCCCTCGACTCTGTCGCAGATTTTCGTCGTCTCTTCTATCCGAGCGCCGGTCGGCGCCCGAAGATGCAGCTTCAGCTGCCCGGCCTGAACGGTAGGAAAAAAGTTACGTCCGAGAACAGGCGTCAGAACGAGAGAGGAAAGGACCACCGCCATGAAGGCGGTGACGAAGGCGCGTGGCCGCAACAGAGCCGAATCGAGAAATCGCTTGTATTGCGCCCGAACCGCTTCGAAGCGGCGCTCGAAAGCTTGCTGGACACGCACGAGCGGATTGGCCGATCTCGAGGCTCGTTCGTGATGGTTGACCGGGGTTGAGAGCAGGTAGTGCGCGAGAGTCGAGACGAGCGTCCGCGAAAGGACATAGGACGCGAGCAGTGCAAAGAGGACCGCTTCCGCCATCGGCCTGAAGAGGTAGCCGGCGACGCCGCCGAGGCCGAACATAGGAAGAAACACGATGCAGATGCTTAGCAGTGAGACGGTCGCCGGGATAATGATCTGTCGCGCTCCGTCCATGATCGCATCCTCGATCGCTTTGCCTTGCTCGAGATGCGCATTGATGTTTTCGATCGTGACAGTCGCATCATCGACGAGAACTCCGACCGCCAGCGCCAATCCGCCGAGCGTCATGACATTGATCGTTTCGCCGACGAGCGAAAGCGCGATAATGGAGGACAGGATCGCCAGCGGAATCGAAGTGATGATGATGATGGTCGAGCGCCAGCTACCCAGAAACAGCAAGATCATAAGCCCCGTCAGCGTGGCCGCCATCAGACCTTCGGCAATGACGCTAGAGACGGCGGAGTTGACGAATGTCGACTGGTCGCCGACCGCGACGAGCTGGATTTCTGACGGCAACCCTTCGCGAATCTTCGGCAGCAAGGAATTCACGCCATTGATGACGTCCAGTGTCGAAGCCGAGCCGGACTTTTGGATGGCCAAGAGGACCGCGGCTCCGCCATTGACGCGAACGACATTCGTCTGCGGAGGGCTTCCGTCGTGGACAAACGCGACATCTCGTACGAAAACAATAGCGCCATCGGCCGCCTTTATAGGCAGCTCGTTGAGCTCCTCGATCTTCCGAGGGGCGTCGTTCAACGACACGACATATTCGTAGACCCCGATTTTTTGGGTGCCGACGGGCAATATAAGATTCTGGCGCGCTATAGCGTCGACGACGTCCTGCGCCGAGAGCCCGTAGGATTGCAGCTTACGTGGATCGATATCCGCCTGCACTTGGCGAACCTTTCCACCATAGGGAGAGGGAACGGCGGCTCCGGCAACGGTCGCGAGCTGTGGCCGAATGAAGTTTTGCGCATAATCGAACAATTGTGTCTCGGACAAGGTTCGACTCGATAGCGCGAGCTGGATAACCGGAACGCTAGAAGCGTTGAACGTCAGCACGTAGGGGGGCGTAATTCCGGCCGGAAGAAACTTCAGGACCGTCTGCGACGCTGCCGTCACCTGCGACAGAGCCGTGTCGATTCTCGCGGTGGGCTGGAAGTAGACTTTGACGATGCCGTATCCCGCTAGAGACTGCGACTCGATATGCTGAATGTCGTTGACCTGAGCGCTCAGCGCGCGCTCGTAGAAATATATGATCCGACCGGACATGTCTTCCGGCGGCAGGCCATTATAGGTCCACACCACGCTGATCACCGGAATGCCGATGTTCGGAAAGATGTCGGTCGGCGTGGACCTCCATGCCTTCACGCCGAAGATCAATATGAGAAGAGCCGCGACGACGAATGTGTATGGACGTTGTAGGGCGACGCGAACGATACCGAGCATAGCAGCTTGCATACCGGTCGGAACTCCGACGATGGATCGCAATGATGGCGGAGCGATACGGAACCGTTGAGGTAAGGCCTCTGAGAGGATTTGCGGCTCATTCGCAACGCCAGTTCGAGACACGACCGCAAAAGGAGAAGCAGCTTCTCCCGTGGAAGAACTTCGACCGAAAGAAGCCACGCTGCAAGCAATCAAATATAAAAAAAAAATTAGAGTTCAGAGAGTTGAGAAAGTTAGATGGAGCGCGCCGGCTAAATTTTTTTTTAATAACCTGTGGCGGGTCGGTTTGCTAGGTATGTCTGTGCCTGGACACGAACCGAATACGACCCGTTTCGGCGGCGGCGCGCGTCGGAGGGACGAGTGACGCGGGAGTCCCGATATGTCGAGCTATAGCTCGTGCTGAACAGGTGAGTCCAATGCGACGCCTCTTAGTGGCGTCCGCTTTCGGAAGGAAGCGTCTGCCAGCTCGGAAGCTCGAGGCCAGTCGAAATGATTGGCGAGGCATCGCGGTAATATCTTCCTTCGACGATGCGCGATGCGGCCTCTGCCCGTCAGGGACGATCTACGCTCACAATGTGTGATGGGGTCATCATGAGTTCCGATATTCGCTCCAAATTCGCCTATGCTCCGGATCATTCCAAAATGGATGCGGAGAGGCCGACAGGCGCGTCGGGGCCGAACGGCGCCGAAAGGCTTTTCATAGGCGCCAGGAAGCTCATGGAGCTGGCGGCCAGGGCTTTCGAGCGGCAAGACTATGCGCGTTCGAAAATGTTGCTTCTCGACGCTCTCGGCGCCTGCGAGGCATCAAAGCAATCGAGCTATCGGGATAAAGGAGACATTCTGCTTCGTCTCGCGTTGACCGAAGGCAAGCAAGGCGATTTAGATGAAAGCAGAGAATGCCTCCGACGCGCGCTCTTGGTTTTTGAAGAGAACGCAGGGGCCGACGAAGTCGAAGTGGCCGAGCGCTTTGCTGAAGCCGCCATCGTGTTGCATGCATTGAACCAACGCGTCGATGCGAAAATTTATAGCGAACGCGCGTTGACGATTTACAACGCGCTGCTGGACGAACAGCACCCCGACGTTCTCGCCTGCCTCGACGGGTGCGTCATTATCCATGTCGTGTGTGGGGACCACAGGGAAGCGGCGAAGCTGCTCGAGCGCGCATTGGCGTACCGCGAGGAGGCTGTAGATGTGACGCGAAAGGACATAGTGGCGTTCCTCGATCAGTTCACAGAGCTCTTCTATACGCATGGCGGCGGAGGCGAGGTCGAGCCGTTTTTGAGAAAAGCGTTGTCGATCCGTGAGAGCTTGCTCGGTCCCGACCATCTGCATACGTTGATGACATTGAACAAGCTCGGTTTGGCGCTATTCGAAAAAGGGGCTTACACGGACGCTATGCTGATATTGGAACGCGTTTATGCGACTTGCGAAACGACGATGGGGCCGGCGCATCCGGACACGGCGACGGCCTTGAGCAATATAGGTGATCTGCTCTGCGCGACAGGCCATCTGGCGGAGGCGCAGCTCTGGTTCGAGCAGGCGATCAGCGTGCTCGAACGGGTTCTGGAGGTCGAGAATTCGACAGGAAAGCGGATGCCGCGAAATTTGAAAAGGCTGAATAAAAGCGCCGATCATGCTGAATATTCGGGTGAGGCAGGTCATTGACGCAAGAAGAGAGTCGCGCAACGAGCCGATAGAAAGGCCGCAATCGCTGCGAGCCGCGCAAGCTGACGGTCTTTCCGGCGAAGGCGTGGTTCCGCCATACGGCGTGGGAGCCGTTCAACAAGACCGTGCTGCGACTGGAGCGCGCAATCTACCGCCGGGATCCGGCGACTGGTCTTTTGAAGCAGACGATCGAGGTCGTCTATTGGGCGTCCTCGGCGGCCAGTCCGACGCCCGAGCGCTGGAGCGAATGGATCAGAGGCCATTGGCGCATCGAGAACGGCAGCCATTATGTGCGCGACGTGGCGTTCGCGGAGGATGCTTCGCGCATCCGCAAGAATCCCGATATCGTCGCGCGGCTGCGTTCCTTCGCCTATAATCTCCTGCGCGGCGACGGCTGCCACAACATCAAGAACGCCAGATGGCGCGTCGCTCTCGATATCCGAGCCGCCTTTGAAATAGCTCGGTGCTATTGAGAACTCAACGCCCTGGGGGTGTCCACCCCATCAGAGCCATCGCGAGCCATTCTCCCGCTTCGCCCGAAACGGGAGAATGCCGCGACCCGACCTCAGAGATGATAATTCAGGCCAGCCCGAAGAACATTCCCATTGAACGGAGCTTTCCAGGCGCCGCTCGAGAGCCCTGCCTTATCGGCATAATACAGAGGCCCGATATTGGCGGTGTTCGCCGTTCCGAGATCGTAACGCAGATATTCCGTCTTGACGCTCCAAGAGGGGCTGAGCATCCACTCCAATCCGGCGCCGGCCGCCCACCCCAAACGCATGTCGACATAACCGACCAGGCCGTTGTTGCCGACGCCGAAGTTGAGAACCGGCGAGCGGAGGGGGCTGAAATAGGTTGGGTTGAGAACGGCTTCGCCGAATGCGAGGCCGCCCGTGCCATAGGCCAGAATGGTGGGCGTGACGAGATAGCCGAATCTGGCTCGGACCGTTCCGAAGTTATGCTGATTGCGTTGCGCCTGAAGGAAAGTCGAATCGGCGCCGGACCCGCTCCACGCGCCGACGGTGCTATTGCCGACCGTCAGGCCTTGCAAGTCCGCCTCCACTCCGGCAAGCGTCTTGTCGCTCGTGTCGAGCGTATAGCCGATCTGAATGCCGCCGATGAAGCCACGGCTGTCGAGATCGACATTGGGAGCCAGCGCGCCGGCCGCCGCCAACGCGGCGAAGCCGCCCGCGCCTCCATAAGTGAACGTCGTCTGAGTGTCGCCGGCCGATGTGTAGCCGCCGTTCACGCCGAGATAGAGACCGCTCCATTTGGCGCCGGGCGCTGCTGCGGCGACGAGAGGACGTTTCAGCGCGCCGACCCGGGCGGCGGCGACCGCAGGTCCATGCTCGCCGAGCTTCCAACGCATGGCCAGCGCCGCCTGCCAGGCGCGCGCCAGCTGCGGACCATCGAGATTCTGGTAGACCGGGAGGCCGCCTTCTAGACCGACGGAATAGCCCGGGGCGCCGAACAGCTTTCCATCGATATCGATCCCACCGTACATCTCGATCTTTTTGCCGCCATAATAATTCGGATTGGCGCTTTGGAGCTTTCCGCTCATCCAATAGTCTTTGCCGTCGATCGGACTTTGAATGTTGAAGTTCGCGCGCACAGTCGTCGTCAGGCCCGGGATCCAGCTGTAGCCAGCCCAAATGTTCGCTTCCTGATAATGACCCCACATGTAGCCTTCATTGTTGACCGCCAGGGGTAGGCGCGCGCGATACGAGACGCCCCATGACCAGGGAGCGATTGCGCCGGCGTAGAGGACGCCGGGGACAACGTCGAAGGTGCCACTCCCCGATTGCATCCCGTAGAACGCCCGACCGATATTGTATGTGCCGTCGGTCCTCGACACGGCGCCGCCTTGATTGTAGGTGCTCGCGGTCGGAAACGACATTCCCAGATTGACCTTGATCCTGTTGATCGGATCTTGATAGGCGCGCCAAACGACCGACGCTGTCATATCCTCGAGGCTGTCCGTGCCGGGAAAGCTCATGCTGCGTGGCGTTACGCCGGACGCCCCGTCGAACGTCATCAGATGCGAGTGCTTCTCGACGACGCCGGCGGACAGCACGATCGAAAAATTCTTGGCGAAGCCATAGGCCAGAGTCACCGTCTGCGATTCGATGAACTGATATTGCGGGACGATGCGCAAGGTCGCGGCGAATGGATTCCAATACCAGGGAATCGCCCCGGCGATATATTGCGAGGACACGCGCTTCGTGCCGATGAGCGAATTGGCGTTGGTGACGAACTTCGGAATGATCGAAAGCGTCACCCGGCCCGGCTCCGGCAAATTGTCGCCGAAAACCCCGAGAGGCACAGGCGCCAGCGCCGGAGGCGCCGTTTCCGGTTCGGACGAGGATCGAACCGTGGCGTGTTGCCCGGCATCGGCCGTCGTGGCTTGCGCGACGAGCGCGCCCGCCGTGAGAGCAAGTAGCAGGACGGGTTCATTTACGAGATGGGAGCGTAATTTCGATCCGGTTTTCATTTTCTCATTTCCGATCTAGCGACGATTCGCCGATCGCGGGCCCGGCGATCCTCTGGAAGATTCGAACGAGCCTGCGCGGCGCCAATACGTAATATAAATGCGATCTATATCGAATGAGAGGCCGGCGTGCGCTTTAAATGACAATATTTGCGGATTTTGACTCGCTGTTGCAAACGTACAACAAGGATACATATCTAATCAGCATGCTTGTATTTTATACAAAACATTATTTATATATGCACATAGAAAATCTAAACAAGCACGTACAGCATCGCTTAAATAGATACATTGTATCTATTTAAGCGATGCTGTACGTGTAATCGATGCTGCTGCCCTACCAAGATTTTAACGTCATCGGCGCGTCCAGCTGAGCAAGCGATATCAATCTCTCGGAGATTGCTCGATCGGCGAGGAGACGACGGAAACGCACGCGTGCTGCGGCCGACTTCTGCGCGAGCATACCCACGACATTCACGCCTACACAGGTATATACTTCTTATATGCAGTTATACTCGTGCTATCGAGAGCCTAACAACACAGCTTTTTGCCCACCGATCCTATCGTTGCCATTTGGAAAAGTCGGCAAATGACTGTGTATTAAGTATCGTATTACACAATACCGCCTCGTGACGTTATTAAAAAATAATTTAATATTCCTTCATGGGAGCGTCATTCGCTTGCCGTTAGTCCAGCTCCGGTTAGGGTGGGAGGTGCTCGGATGAAAAAAGCGATCAACATGGCAATGACAGTCGAATACTTGAGAAGCAGCAGTGCTCGCCATTGTTGTGCAAGAATTCCGCGCTCGGTGCTGCTGGCGGTATTGTTTACCTCCTGGAGCTCTATGGCTTCCGCCTCAGACGCCGAAATAAGAGCGGAGATGGAGTCCCTGAAGGCGCAAGTCCGACGCCTCGAGCATCGCCTCGAATCTCAAACGAAAGACCGAAAGGCGACGAATCACGTCGCAAAGAGCGACGCGAGCTCTACGAAATCGGATGCGTTGTGGCCCGACGTGTTCCATTACAAAAATGTCTCGCTCAAGCCCGGAGGCTTTTTCGAATTCGGCGCGGTGCATCGCGATCGATTTATGGGCGCAGACCTCGCAACGCCGTTCGGCAATATGCCTTACGCGAATAATCCGACGGCTCATGACGGCGAAACCAGATTCACTGCCCGCCGCAGCCGCTTCACTTTGCAAACCGACGCCAATCTCGACGACGAAACGCATGCAAGACTTTATTTCGCGGCCGACTTCCTCTCGGCTGCGCAAACCGCGAATCTCACGCAGAGCGACTCGTTCAATTTGCGCTTCCGTGAGCTCTACACGAGCTTGGACCGTTCGGACTTTGGGCTCCATGTCTCCGCCGGTCAGATGTATTCTCTCGCATCGCTGAACTCTCGCGGCACGACTCCTGATGCATTCTTGGTTCCTCCGGTGATCGACGATCAATATTTGCCCGGCTACACATGGTCCAGACAGCCTGGCGTGCGCATCAGCAAAGATCTCCCATATGATCTGCAAATCGCGGTGGGCGCTGAGGCGGCCTATACGAACTTCGCGGCGCCGGGCATGAACTTTACCGGCACCGTAGCGCCCATTCCCGCAAATGGCGTGTCGCAAACGCTTCCGGGAACCTATTATCCTGGCGCCTATTCGCAAAACCCGATCGGGGGATCGCTCTACAACAGCCTCAACGCGGTCACCTTCAACCATGTTCCGGATCTGATGACGAAAGCGTCATGGGATCCGACGCTATTCGATCGCAAGATACACATCGAGGGCGGCGGCATGCTGCGTAACCTCAATGATCGTACCTTCGGCGGCAACCACGATGTTTGGGCGGGCAGCGGCTTCATCGGCGTGACGGTTCCGGTGATTCCGAAATTGATCGATTTCCAATTGTCGGGCATCACGGGACGCGCCAACGGCCGCTACGGATCCGCCTCGATCGCCGACGCCACGTTCGACTGGACCGGCGCCCCGCAGCCCATTCACGAGCGTCAGCTGCTCGTCGGCGTAACCGTCCATCCGAATCCCAAGACCGATGTCTACGCCTTCGCGGGCGGGGAATTCGCCGGCGCCCAATATTCGACCGTCAGCCTCCCGAAAACTGCGTATCTCGCCGGTGGCGTCTATTCATTCGGCTACGGCAATCCCGGCTTTATGAACAGCGGCTGCAGCATCGAAGGCTCCTACACCGGCGGGCCCTACGGGCTCATCGGCTCCTGCGTCGGGCAGACCAAATCGCTACGCCAGCTGACGGGCGGCGTTTGGCATAATTTCTATGACGGCCCGGGCGGAAAAGTTCGCGTCGGAGCCCAGTATTCCTACACGATCAAAGACTCGTTCATCGGCGTCGGAGGCGCGCCCAAAGCGACTGAGAACATGATTTTCCTGAGCCTTCGCTACATGCCGTTCAACTGATGGTCACGCGTCGTCGCTCGCCCAGAGCCCCTGCCTCATGCAAAACAAAAGTACTGCGTCACACATAGACAAAGGGCCTCGGCGTCGCACGCGGCGTGATCTACGACCAACGCCGCCCGGTCATGACCGGGCGGCTCGAACTTTTCTCCGCTTTCCCGAACATTGGTTGAAAGCGTGTTGCATTGCCGTCTGCCTATCCGCGGCGATTTCATCGCCCGCACGCTCCGATCAAACCCCGGTTGGCGACCGCGCTTCGAGCGCACGCGATGTCGAACCGAAAAGGCCGGACGAAATGGTGAGCGTCTATCGAAAGGCGCTGAAGGAGCTTCCTCGCGAACGCGATCCGCTCGAGTCCGCCCGAGTGCAAGCCGCTTTGGGAGCCGCTCTCGCCACCATCGGCGAACGCGATGGCGATCCACATATGCTATCGGAGGCCACGGCTTCTTATAAAGCAGCGCTGAAGATTTTTTCGCGCTGGGGCGCCCCGGTCGACTGGGCCAACACACAGTTTCTTCTCGGGCGTTCCCTCGCTCTGCAGGGCGCAAGCGAAAGCAGCCCCGGGAAGCTCGAAGAGGCGGAATCCGCCTTTCGACAAGCGCTCGAGGAATATGGCCGCCGAGAGCGCCCGATCGAGTGGGCAACCACCGAGCTATGTCTCGGCGATGTGTTGATAAGGCTCGGCAAGACCTATAATCGGCCGGAACATTTGGCCGGCGCGATCGATGCGAGCAGCAAAGCGCTGACCGTCCTCGAGCGCGATTGCGCTTCGTTCATATGGCCGAGAGCGCAGTCAATTCTCGGCGACGCTCTCGGCGCTCTCGGAACGGCGGAAGGCCGCGACGAAGCCCTAGAAGAGGCGGCTTCCGTCTTCTATGACAGCTTGAAGGAATGCACGCGTGAGCGGAACCCCTATTTTTGGGCAACCGCGCAAGTCGGGCTCGGCAATATCCTCGCTACACTCGGCGCGCGGCAGGCCAGCGCGAGCAGGCTGACCGACGCAGTCGCGGCCGATCGCGAAGCGCTGCAGGTATTTACGCGCGAGCGCTATGCGACTTTATGGGCGATGACGCAAATGAACCTGGGCGATGCGCTCGCGGCCCTCGGCGATCGCCAATCCGATGCGGACCGACTGAAAGAGGCCGTCGCGGCGTATGGTGAGGCCCTGCAGGAGCTGACGCGCGCACACACTCCCTCGGATTGGGCGGCGACGCAAATGAAGCTCGGCAACGCGCTCACCGCGCTCGGAATGCGAGAAGACGAAATAACGCATATCGAGATGGCCGTCGCGGCCTATCGTGAGGCCTCGAAGGAATATACGCGGGATCGCGCGCCGATGGACTGGGCGGTCGTGCAAGGCAATTTGGCTAACGCCCTGGTGCTGCTCGGCACGCGTGAAAAGAACCTCGAGCGATTCGACGCGGCCGTGACGGCCTATGGCGAAGCCTTGGAGATATTGACGCCTACGGCCGCTCCGTCTCAGAACGAGGCCATCCGTAAGAGCTTGGCGCGCGCCCACGCAGCGATCCTCCAGTGGCTGAAGGAATGACGCCCGGCGTCGACCCGGAGCATCGAGGCGCCGCCGTGTGAATGGTCCGAGAAGCGAGGGGCCGGATGTCGTCGTCTCTTCGAAAGTCCCAACTGAAGATAGCTCGGAAGGGACGACCCGACGGTCGAGCGTCGAATGGTCGACCTCGACGCCGCGCTCTTCCAATATTTCTTCGAGTCGGCGATAGCGCATCGGATATGACACATGTCAGCGGACGCTCATAGGATCACGTCGCGTTCAAAGTGGAACCATCAGAAGTCCCTTCAAATTCTCGATAGAAACCGTCCTGAAAAGCCCGTCTCGATTTTTTCACTTCGCCGACGCGCGCCGCTCGGATGAGAAGCGGCCATAGCCGAAGGAGCGTCCGTTTGCCTCCACGGCGAGCAGCGCGTCGATGGCCTCGTCGTCGAGTTCATAGCCGAACGCGTCATGATAGGCGCGGCGCAACGCCGCGCGCATATCTCCTGCATCGACGCCTGGATGCAGCAGCTCGGCCAGCCATCGCACGAGCAGCGGATCGAACACGGGCGCGAGAAAGCTCGGGAAATCCGGCATGCGATAGACTTTGCCGGCGCGAACCGCGCGGAGCAGCCGCCAGGCGGGATCGTCGAGGAAAGCGCGCGGCTCGAGCGGCGCAGGAAACGCCTGCAACAAAATGACGTCCGGATCGAAGAGCGCCAGCTGCTCGAGCGAGAAAGTGGCGGTCGCCGCGCCGACGCGCGCGACATTGACGCCGCGCACGAGATCGAGCCGCTCATTGAGATAATATTTCGATCCTCCGACCCAGCTTTTCGCGGAATTGGACACGACGGCGAGCACGCTCACGGGCTTTTCGTCGCCGCGCAGGCTCGCCGCGATCGCCGCCATATCCGCGTCATAGCGCGCGAGAGTGGAGCCGACGATCGCCGAAGCCCCGCAGAGTTCCGCCATTTTGCGCCACAGCTCCATTTCGCTCCGCATGAGCGGAAAGCTGTTTTGGAAGGCGACGAAGTCTAGGGCGGGCGCTTTTTCGAAAATGCGGAATTGCGCCGCCCAGCCGAGCGCCGCGTCCGGCGACAGCTTCAACGTTTCCTCGAAATTGGGGTTGTCGAAGCCGCCGACCCGAGCGAGCCCCCCGGCCTGCGGAAATACCCTATCGAGAAGGCCGGCTCTCATCGACGACAGGCCGAGCTCGCTCGCGCCGACCACTCTGTCGAGACTGTGAGTCAATGACAGAAAGGCCGGTAGAATATTGGCGGTGAAGACCATGCGGCGCGGCGGCGCGGAAAAATCATGGGCGTGGCCCAGCATGTCGACATAGGGCGACGTCGAGGCGCGCGCGGCTTTCGGCCGGACCTTCGGCGCGAGCAGTCCGATGACGAGAGCGAGCCCGCAAGCGACGGCGAAGCCGGCGCTTTGCAGGCGACCGTCACCGGCTCTCGATCGCCGATGGCGCATCTCAGTTTCCCATTTGCAGATGGGTGAGCTGACGCTCGAAATCGGTCGGATGCTCCGCGAGATGGAGATCGAGCCATTTCATCTCCACGCAGCGCTGGAGCGGATAGATCTTCGTCCCGTCACGATCGCCGTAGCGATCGCATAATTCCGCGAGCGTTGGAATGGCGGCATAAGCGGCGCGCGTGCGCGTCCGGTAATCGTCGACGATCGCCGCGCCGCTCATGCTCTCCAGCGCATCGATATTGTCGTCGTCGACATTGATGATGAGATCGAATTCGCGCGGCTCCGCCCCCTCCGACCGAATGCGCTCGATCCATTCGCGCTCGGATCGCCAGACCTCGTCGCGCATAGACCCTTCCGGCAGAGACTCGAGCCATTTGCGGAGGGTGTCGCGCGTCCTCTCGTCGATCCGCTCGTCCTCGTGCCGCACGCCCCAGCCGAAATAGAAGAATGGGCAGAGATAGCGCCACCCGCCTGGGTTTTGCGGCAGCCGATCCAATCGCGCATTGAGCGCGGGCAAATCGGCGAGCGTGCTCGTGGCGACGAAGAGCCGCGCGCCGAGCGCCATGCCGAGCGCGCCCGCCACCTCCAGCGTCGTCATGATGAGATCGAAATTGCCGCGCCTGCCGTTCCAACGATCGTGAACCGCGCCGACGCCGGCGAGCGAGGCATGCACCGTCTTGCAGCCGAACGTCTGCCGCTCGAGCAGCCACTCGCGCAGCTCGTCTCTGCTTCGCTCGCGCAGGCCGCCGAGCGTGATGCCCGAAAGGGGCGGATAGCGTCTCGGAAAGCGCCGATCCAGCGCCTGGATGAGCTCGAGCGTCGCACGATCATAATCGGAGGTGTAGTTGAGCACATAGCCGACGGAAGCGGCCTCGCTGTTCTGCTCCTCCCATTCGAGCAGCCGCTCGACCACTCTGGAGAAGCGCGCCGAATCCATGCGGGCGAGCGTCTTGTCGCCCATCAGGCAATATTTGCAGCTATGGGCGCATGGAAAGAGCTTCGCATGCACATGTATGGACTGGCGTCGCATCGTCATGCGCCCATCTTTCCCGCGTCAGAATTTGAGCTGCGCCGACACGGCGAAGGTGCGCGGCGAGCCGACATAATTGGAGGCGATCCAATAGGCCTTGTTCGCCACATTGGAAACATTGAAACGCAGCACGAGCTCCTGTCCGAGCGGTAATTTCCGGCCGAAGAATTCGGAGGTGCGATAGCGAAAGCCGACATCCTCCGTGGCGAAGGAGGGCAGATATTCCGTGTTGAGGCGATCGACCGCCTGCTGGCCGGTGAAATAATAGCCGCCCGTCAGCGTGACGCCGGGCAGGAAAGGAAGATCATATTCCAACGTGACCTTTCCTTCGGTGCGCGCAATGTCGGTCGGGACTTTGCCGTTGATGGTGGGCGCCGTCGCAGACGTATTGCTCTGCGTGACGCGCGGGTCGAGCAGCGTCACGCCGCCGAAGATGCGCAACCCTTCATAGAGATTGCCGGTGACGGTGAGCTCGACGCCGCGATTGCGCTGTCGGCCATCCTGCACATAAGTATAAGTGCTGTTGCCGTTGTAGCGCGCATATTGCAGCGCCTGCTCGATCTGGAAAAAGGCGGCGGTGAGCAGCAGGCCGTCGACGTCGGCCTTGGCGCCGATCTCATATTCACGGCCGACATAGGGCGGGAGCGTCTGTCCGCCATTGGTGTAGACCGGCGTTCCGCTGCTCGGCACGACCTGGCCGCCCTGCAGCGATTCGCTATAGGTCGCATAGGTCGAAATCCAGTCGAGCGGCTTGAAGATCAAGGATGCGCTCGGCGAGAGCCGGCTCTGGTCATAGGCGGAGGTCACGGCGCCGGTCGTGACATTGAAATTCGTGCCATGCACCCAGGTGTAATTGCCGCCGACGAGCAGCGACCAATGATCGTCGAATTTGATTTCGTCGCCGAGAATGACGTTCTTCTCATTATTGTAGCCCGACGTCCTGTTCGGCCCGACGGTCGACGAATACCAGCCGGGCGCGGCGAAATAGAGCGGCGTCGCATAGGGCAGGCCGTTGATCGTCCAGGAATTGAAGCTCTCCGGATCGCGCACGGAGCGATAATCGTCGCCGTAGAATCCGGCCGTCACCTTGTGATGGATGAAGCCCGTGTCGAAGATGGCGTCGACGAAAGCGTAGCCGGAATTGCCGAACTCGCGCGAGTTGGAATTATGCGCGGTGGTCTGACTGTAAGTGAGATTGAGATTGGAGACGGAGTTGTTCGTATAGAAATTATTGCGCGTCATATCGATATTATAGGAATAGGCTGCGCGCGCGGTAAAGACGTCGTCGATCTTCCATTTGAAATCGAGACCGACGCGATCGCGTTGCGTGTCGAAGGCGGACAGAGGTTGACCGTAATATTTCGTCGGGTCGGGCGCGCCGGGATGGCGCACCTTGCTGGAGCCGTCGGAATTGGTCGCGAAGTTCCAGAAGGGATCGGCGCCGCGCACATCGAAATCCATATGCGAGGCGATGAAGGTGAAGGACATGTCTTGAACCGGGCGCCACGCCAGAGCGGCGGTGAGAACGTCGCGCTTCACGCTCTGCTGGTCGACCGGCGCGTCGCCGGTCTGGCCGACGATATTGAGCCGATAGGAGAATTGTCCATCCTTGTCGATCGGCCCGCCGAAATCGCCATGCAGATAGGGCGACAGGCCGCCGTAATTGCCGATGGTGACATCGGCGAGCGGCTTATCCGTCGGTCGCTTGTAGACGTAGTTCATCAGCCCGCCGACATTGTTCGGGCCATAGAGAAAGCTGGTGAGGCCGGTGTAGATCTCCACCCGCTCCTTGTCCTCGAGCGGGATGATCGCGAGATTTTGCGTGCGCAAGCCGTCTTCCGCGCGTCCCGAGCTATTGGCGAAAGCGAAGCCGCGAATTTTAAAATTCGGCGAGGCGCCGCGGGCCGTCGTCGTACGCAGCTGAATGACCGGGCTGACCTTGAAGATGTCGTCCGGCTTCCATGCCTGTAGATTTTCGAGGAGATCGGCGGAGAGAACATTGACCGAATAAGGCGTGTCGAGAATGGCCTTGGCGCCGAACGGACCGAGATTGCTCACTTTGCTCGGCTTATAGCCTGCCGCTTCGCTCCCCTCCGCGGCGGGCTCGGCGCGATCGGAGGCGATGCTGATCGGGGGCAATGGCGTCGCCTCCTGCGCGGCGGCGTGATCGAGCCCGACGATCAGCGCGACGCCGGAGGCGAGAGTCGTCATCGCCGGGCGTCGAGCGGTCTTGGCCTTCAGGTCGAATGCGTTCATATCCCCATTCCCCATTTTGCTGCGCGCGTCGCGACGCGCGCGTCCCCGTTCGGCGCCTCTCGCGAGTCGCCGTTGCCGTCGTCTGGTCGCGCGTGGAATTGCGCTAGTCGCTCATGAAAATTCGAAAGCGTCGCGCCGCTTGCGCGCCGCCGATTGCGATCGGCCGTCGGCGCCGGAGGACGAGAGCCTCGGAGAGGTCTCCGCCGTCCAGGGCGCGCGGAGCAGCCCACGCCAGGGCGCGGCGAGATGGCGGTCGAGCGCGTCGGCCAGTCGCGCGAAACCGTCATATCCCCAATAATGATTGCCCTTGCGATCGAAGAGCGGCGACAACGGCAGCGCGGGGAAGCCGCGCTTGCGCCAGTCGTATTCGTCGCGCTCGAGTCCGAGAACGAGGTCCGGCGCCGCTTCGGCGAGATAGGCTTCGACAGCGCCGGCGCTCGGCGTCTCGCCGTCGCAGACGCGCCGTGGCTGGCGCCGGGCGCCGGTCTTGCCCGTCCATCCCGTGACATCGCCGATCCGCATGCCGAGCAGCCGGAAGGGCTCGAGCTGATCCTGCGTCATGGGCTTGAAATGAAGCAGCAGCTTTCCCTGCAGCCGCGGTCGATAGCGCGCGACGACAGCATCTGTCGCGGCGCGATTTTTCGCGATCACGCGTTCGGCGCGCGCCTGAATCTGCGGGCCGAAATGCGTGGCGACGGCGCGCAGCGCGGCGTCCGTCGCCGAAGGCCCGGCAAAGCAGGTCCATTGAATCGGCGCGCCGAACCAAGTGTGGAGAAGCTGCGCATAGCCGCCCGCGCGCAGGTCGCGCGGCGGCTCCTGGCCGAGCGAAAAGCCGATGACCAGCTTGCAGCCGCTCGCCTTGGCGAGATCGCTCGAAGAGGAGCCTGTCAGCACATGGATCGGCCGCAGGCCGATGTCGCGCAGCAGCCGATCGACGATCCAGACGAGGCCGACGGCGTCGCGATAAAAGGTCAGAGCGATGTCGCGCGCGCCCGAGCGCGCCTGCTTCTCGCGGCTCTGCGCGGCTTTCAGCGCCGCGGCGGTGTCGACGACATAGGTGCAGTTGATCCGCGCGGATTCGCTCGCGATCGGAATGATCTGCATGTCGAGCGCGCGCGCCTTGATCTTGGCGACGCCGCGCGCATTGGCGTTCATCAGAGCGATCGGGTCCTCGTTCAGTATGGTCGCGCCGCGCGCCAGCGGAAACAGCGTCTTCAATTCGTCGAGCGCGCGGGCGAGACGCGCATCGCCGTCGTCGTCCATATCCTCGGCGCGCAGATCGGTGCAGGCGTGCAGCTCCGCGAATCCATCGACGCCTTGCACGAAACCCGGCGCGACGAACCGCGTCGCCTGCGAGAAGACGCCGCAGCCGACCGGGCCGTGGACGAGTGGAGCCATATCGAGATTGGCGCCCCAGCCGCTATTGCTCTCCCCTATGAAAGAACCCGTGCAATAGCGCAGCAGCCCGGCGTCGGCATGGGGCCGCGTCGGCGGCTCGGGCAGTCGATCCATCGACATGCGCTCGCGCGGCGGTTCGACCGGCCGCGCGCTCTTAGGCTTGCGGCCGCGCGGGTCCTTCTTGTAATCGGCCGCCGCAGCCGCGCTTGCGGGCGTCGCCGCGGACGGCGATCGCTCCGGCGTGATTCCGACCATCCCCGCGGACGGGCCGGTGCGCCATCGGATCGTGAGACCCTTCTGCTTTTTCGGGAGGAGTGGGTTGAGCGAACGCATGCCCGGATTGGCGACCTTCGTCATGTATGGCTCCTATATAACGGGAGCCGCCGGCGTCGCTGTCAACATTTTTTTATTTGTTTGCAAGCAGATAATCGCTTGTCTGAAAGATGACAAACGATCTTCCGGTTTGTGACGCGGCGTAGCGCCCGCAAAAATCAGGACAGAGCGCGCCTTTCGCCCATCACGCGGGCCTTCCGCACGCCGAGCGCGCCGTCGCTCCGCCCTCATCGGGGACGCCAAATATCGGGCGGAGCGCAAGAAAATGCCATCGGCGCCGCAAGAATCGGCTTTTGCGCCATGGCGCGCTCGTGCCATATATCTCCCCTACACAGCGTGAACGAGGAGTGGGGCAGTGGCATTCGCGGCCGGCGTCGATTCGAGGACGACTCACGGGCCCTTCGTCGAGAGCCTGCCGATCCTGCTCCATGGCCTGCTCTTTCTGCTGATGCTCTTCTCGCTGACGCTCGGCCGCTATCCCGTGCCTTTCGGGGATGTCGCGCGCATCGTTCTCACCACATTTCCGATCGACGCCGTCGGCGACTATGACAACGCCCCCTGGGTGGTGGTCGAGATCGTGCGCATGCCGCGCATTCTGCTCGTCACGCTCTGCGGCATGGCGCTCGCCATGTCGGGCGCCGCCATGCAGGGCGTCTTCCGCAATCCGCTCGTCGGGCCGGAGATCGCCGGCGTCTCGTCCGGCGCCTCGCTCGGCGGCGTCGCGGCGATCGTGCTCTCCTGGCCGCCGCTCGGCATCGTCGGCCTCGCCTTCGGCTCCGGCCTCGCCGCGCTCGCCGCGGCTTTTGTTCTGGCGCGGCTCGCGGGACGCGGCGGCGCGCTCGCCCTCGTGCTCTCGGGCGTCATCATCGGCGGCTTCTGCAGCTCGCTCGTCGGCCTGTTGAAGACGCTCGCCGATCCGCTCGTGAAGCTGCCCTCCATCGTCTACTGGCTGCTCGGCAGCTTCGCCGGCGCGACCTATGAGAAAGTGGCGATCGTCGCCGGCGTGACGCTCGTCGCTGGAACGCTGCTGCTGGCTCTGCGCTGGCGCATCAATCTCCTGTCGCTCGGCGAGACCGACGCCAAGGCGCTCGGCGTCGATGTCGACGCTCTACGCTGGGGGCTGATGGGGCTCGTCGCGCTGCTCGTCGCCGCGCAAGTCTCCGTCTCCGGCGTCGTCGGCTGGGTGGGGCTCATCGTGCCGCATCTCGCGCGCATGATGGTGGGGCCGGAGCACACGCGCCTCTTGCCCACGGCTGCGGCGCTCGGCGGCCTCTATCTCCTCGCCATCGACGATATCGCGCGCAGCCTTACCGAGCAGGAGATTCCGATCGGCCTGCTGACGAGCGCGGTCGGCGCGCCGATCTTCGCTTTCCTGTTCTGGAAGACGCAATCGAAAGGCTGGATGCGTGAGTGACGCGGCGATCTCCCTTCGCGATCTCGGCTTTTTCTATTCGCCGGAGGTCTGGGCGCTGCGCCATTGCGAGGCGACGATCACGCGTGGCCGCGTGTTCGCTCTGCTCGGCCCCAATGGGCGCGGCAAGACCACGCTGCTGCATCTCGTCATCGGCGCGCTGAAGCCCTGCGAAGGCTCTCTCGAGGTGAAAGGGCGCGTCGCCTTCGTCCCGCAGCTCTTCGAGGTGAGCTTCGACTATACTGCGCTCGACATGGCGATGATGGGCCGCGCGCGACACATCGGCCTGTTCGCGCAGCCCTCGCGCGCCGACGAGGCGGCGGCGTTGGCGGCGCTCGATCGCTTCGGCATGGCGGCTTACGCCGAGCGCCCGTTCCACGCGCTCTCCGGCGGCCAGCGCCAGCTCGTCATTTTCGCGCGCGCGCTCGTCGCCGAGGCCGAAATTCTCGTGCTCGACGAGCCGACCTCGGCGCTCGATCTCGAGAATCAGGCGCTGGTGCTGGAGCGCATCGCCGCGCTGACGCGCGACGACGGCCTCACCGTGGTGATGACGACGCATCATCCCCATCACGCGCTGGCCATCGCCGACGATGTGCTGCTGATGCACGGGCAGGGCGACTACCGCGTCGGCGCGTCGCGCGCGCTGCTGACCGAGGACAATCTGCGCGCCCTCTATGGCGCGCCGCTGAAGCGCCTCGCCTTCGAGCACGAGGGGCGAAGCCTAGAGACGATCGCCCCGGTGCTGACTCCCGCGCGGCGAGAAGCTGCCCGTACGATCACGAGGAGCGCATGATGTTGCGACGCCGGAAAGAAGCATCCTCGCTTTCCGTGCTCGGCGATCGGCGAAATCGATAACATGCGTGCGCGCAGCGGTTCGGCGCCTGCGCGACCATACATCGAGCGCTTCAGCGTTTTCAGGCGATTGACAGGCGGTCGACGATGGCGCGAGGCGAGACGACGACGCCCGCCTCCTCCGCTTCGTCGATCGCGAGCGAACGGTCGAGGGCGCATTCGGCGTATGTTCGGCCTGCGCGTCGAGGAGATCGCAGAGCGTGATCGATTGAACCGCGCGCCTCGTGTCTTTGGCCGCCGCAAACCACGCCGCGTCGTTCTCCGTCATGAGCCATGTCGATCCAATGATCGTCGACATATTGCATGCATTGCCGCCGCGGTCCCGGCCCGAAGACCCGGCTCCATCCTTGTTCAATTTATCGAATTAACGACAGCTGTGAATATAAATTGCCGCCACTACCCATATTGGAATATTTATAAAGAAGCGCGTATTGTATTTAATATAACAACATATGGCGCCGCAGCAGCTAAATGTGGAATTAGTTTAGTTTCAAACAAGCATGATCGATCGCAGCAGGGACATCATTGCAGAGCTGCCAGCACGGATCCGCGATCGCAGAATTAAAACCTACGAATCTTTCCAAAGAGACCAGGATATAGGTCCTCATTGGAATTGTTTTAGCAGCTATATGCTTGTTTATCTTTCTTAACGACCGTAGTCGTCGGCCAAGAATTGCAGCCGAGCGAGGTCGAACTCATGTCGCACGCCACTCTCCAAGCATCCTCCACTGTCGCGTCGGCGCTCGTCGTGTCGCTCGTCATAGGCCCCGCTCGCGCGCAGGAGGCGTTGCCGACGATCGACGTGGCGGCGCAACCAGCGGATATCGACGCGAGCCGGAAGGAACGACGGCCCATTGTCGGACCGCTCGGCCCTGCGCCCGCCGAGGCCAAGAGCCTGAAGCAGATCACGCAAACAATCTCCGTCGTCGATCGGCAGCAGATCGAGCTCACCAATCCTACGGGCCTGCTCGAAATCCTCGCGCAGGCTCCGGGAGTCGCCGTCGCTCGCGCCGGTGGAATCGGCGGACAGATCTATTTGCGCGGTTTCAGCTCCAACACGATGCGCTCGCCGCTCTATGTCGACGGCGATCGGCTGCACGGCCGCAACACGCTGCAGCTCAATTATTTCGCGCCCGAGGAAATCGAGCAGGTCGAGGTGATCCGCGGGCCGGCCTCCGTGCTCTATGGCAGCGATGCTCTCACCGGCCTCGTCAATGTCGTCACGCGGCAGCCGTCCAGCAATGTCGATGGGCCGTTCCGTTTCCGGCGCGGCGGCGCGTCATTCGGTTACGGAAGCGCGGCGACGGCGCTCAGCACCTATGAATGGGCGGAGGGCGCAGGCGATGGGTTCTCGGTGAGGGGCGGCCTCGCGGGACGCAAGGGCCTCTCCTACGAAACGCCGTGGGGGGTGGCGCGCAACGGCGATTACCGCAGCGTCGGCGGCGATTTCTCGCTCGGCTATTCGCCGACGCCGGATCAACGTTTTGTGGCGAGCTTTCGTGGCTATGTCGAGACCGACGGACGCGCGGGCGGCGTCGGCGGCGCGCCCGGATATCCGTACCTCAATGTGCGGCAGAGCCCCAACGAGCTGCTGATGGGCCGCCTCGCCTATTCGGGCGATTTCACCGGCGGCCTGATCTCCCATGTCGAAGCGTCCGCCTATGTGAATTATTTCGACACGCATCTCGCCACGATCAACACCACGAGCGCAAAGCAGACGGTGTTCTCGGACAGCCATGTGATCGGGCCGGTCGTCATTGGCGGGCGCGTGCTCGCCGTCGCGCCCTGGTCGATCGACGGATTCGGCTCGGTGGTGACGAAATTCGGCGGCGACGCCTTCTATGAGCGCCGCCCCGGCAGCCTCGGAACCTCCATCACCGCGACGCTTTCCAATGGCGTGGTGACGGCGCAGCGTTATTCGCCGCTCACCCAATCCGTGCCGGAATCCTTCCAGACCAACGGCGGCATTTTCATGCTGCACGAATGGACGCCGTTCGAAGCGCTCACCGTCTCCGCCGGCGGCCGGCTCGACTATTTCAACACGCGCACACGTCTGTCGCCGCTCCCTTCCGCCGCGCTGCTGTCCGCCTATGTGGCCAACAGCGACACCGACAGGCTGGCGCCGACAGGCAGCGTCGGCGCCGTGCTGCGCGTCGCGCCCGCCCTCGACGTCGTCGGCAACATATCGACGGCCTTCCGCCATCCGACCAACTCCGAGCTGTTCAATTCGACGGCGACCTCGCTGCCCAATCCCAATCTACAGCCGGAGACCGGCGTGACCTATGAGGGCGGGCTTCGCCTCCATGTCGCGGAGGCGACCGCCAGCATCACCGGCTTCCACAGCGTCTATCACAATCTTCTGCAGACGCAGTCGGTCACCTATATGGGCGTGTCGACCTACACGCAGAGCCAGAACGTCGGCCGCGCCGAAATCGATGGCGTCGAATTCGAAGGACGCTGGCAGGCGACGCCGGAGCTCAATCTCTTCGGCAATTTCACCGTGCTCGAGGGCACGAACACGACGACGGGGCGGCCACTCCCCTATATCGCGCCGTTCCGCGCGCGCTTCGGCGCGCAGGTGGCGCCGCCCGGCGCGGGCTATTCGCTGCAGGCCGTGCTCAACGCCGCCGCCGGCAAGACGCGCATCGACACGACGCAGGAATACAAGACGTCCGGCTATGTGGTGCTGAACCTCTATTCGAGCTTCGATCTCGGTGTGCTGATCTCGCCGAAGCTCGGCGACACCCGCCTCAGCGTCGGCCTCGAGAATGTGTTCAATACCGCTTATGTCGACGCCGCGACCTTCGCCAACATCAATTATTCGCGCAGCTTAACCAATCCGCTGTTGGAGCCCGGACGCAATTTCATCGTCAAGCTCACACATAATTTCTGATGCGGCTTTTGCTCGCACGCCTCTCATGCGGAGGCGTGCGAGCTTATGGCTCGCGCCAGGAATAGCTCACGAGAGCGGCGCGCCGAGCGAAAGAAGGCGAGCCATAGGCCCGCCTTCTTTGTCGTCCTCTCGATGTCCGAGCCGATCACGAAGCCGCGTGTGGCTCCGCATCATAAGCCTCTTCCGCCGGCAGGCTCATCAGGCGATCGGCCATGTCCTGCTTCAGCCATTCGAGCCGCTCTTTGTCTTCCGGCGTCGTTGCGCCACGACGCGCGAGCTCGATGAATTCGGCGTGCACGACGCCCGGACGCACGGTCACATCGACGCTGGCGCCGCGATAGGCGAAGCGGAAGAAATAGCGCCCACGCGGGCTCTCGACGACATCGGCGCCGCCGAGATCGAGATCGACCGTATAGCGCCCGCCGGTGAAGGAGCGCGTCGCCATCTCGATCGCGTCGCGGCCGCCGGGACCTGGAAAAGCGGTGGCGATCGTCACCTCGTAGCGCTCCGGGCGGCCGTCGACGCAGAGCAGCGGAAAGGCGCGCTGCATCGCTTTGAAGCCATGCGCGGCCCCGCCGATGAAGCTGCGGCCGTGATATTTGAGAATATCCGCGAAGGAGATTGCAATCGGCTCGCCATGGTCGAGCACTGTCAGCGAATCGTCGGTCATGTTCTCAGAACTCCTCCTTCAACCACGGCAGAAAGCCGTCGAGAAATCGCGTCGCCGCCGGCATGAAGTGCGATCCGTGATGATAGAAAGGGTCGAGGCTCGTCACGAGCATGCGGCCCTTCGTCGTCACCTCGTCGAGATAGAGAACGGAACGTCCCTCGGCGTCGTCGATCAACGAGCGCGCGCCATCCGGCGGAGAGAAGACGCCGTGCAAATGCCAGGCGATGTCGTTTGCGCCGATTCGCGCGAACAGCGGATGGCGCGGATCGGCGATCGAAAGGCCGAGGCTCGCGTCGGGCTCGAGCCACCACCACCAATTGGTCGGCACGCTGATGAAGCGGATCGACGGCAGCCACAAATGCTGATCGGTCTCGCCCATGGCGACGACGGCGCCGCCCATAGCGAGATAGGCTTCGAGACGCGCGCGATGCGGCGCGAGCCGGCTCGCGGGCGTTCGGCACGGCGCGAGCACGATGTCGAAGCGCGACAGATCGACGTCGCCGAGATCCTCCGGCCGCACGAGCGCGTCGAAGAGACGCGCAAAGCGCGGCGCCTCCAGCGTCTCGCAGTGATAGGCCGTTCCCGGATGAATGGCGAGAATGCGAGTCACGCCGTTGCTCCTGCGCACCAGGTGACGATTCGCTCGGCGAGCGCGACATTGACGGAAGGCTCGTCGCAGACGGTCCAGAGATCATTGCCGGCGTGCATCAGTAGCGCGCCGCCGGCGGGCCGCTCCCAGACCCAATCGATCGGCGCCGCCTGCGGGCCGACGCCGGTCAGCGCGCGGCCGCCGGGCGGCGGCGGCGCATGTCCGCGGCCATAGAAGCCGGCGACGCCGCGGCGCGTCTCCAGCCGTGCGCGGTCGAGCCCCTCGAAGACGGCGTGCTCGCCGAGCGCGACCAGCGCGAAATCGGCGCGACGCCCGGCGCCGAGCGGAACGAAAGGCGCGAGCTCCGGCAGGAATGGCCGCGCGAGATGGCCCATGAAGGCGAGCCGCCCGCCGCGATCGAAGAAGGCTTCGAGCGCAGCCGAGCGGCGCGCGAAATCCACCTGGTCGAGATGCATCGTCGTGACGAGGCCGCGCGCCGCCGCGAGGCGCGCGTCGTCCAGCTCCGACTGCGGCACGATGGCCAGCGCGCCAGCTGCGAGCGGCGCATCGAAAGCCTTCGGCGGCGGTCCGTCGCCGCTCAGCACGAGCAGATTTTCGCGGCCGGCGGCGGCCGTCATGGCGCGGCTCCCGCGAACAATGGGACGACGGTCTCGATCGGCGCGCGGCCTTCATCCTCAAGCGTGACGCGCCGCACGGGCAGCCCATAGAGGCGCGTCAGATTGCCTTCGCTCAGAATCGCGCGCGTCGGGCCGATCGAATGTTCCGAGGGTCCCAGCATGAGCAGCGAGTCGTCGGAGACGCTCAGCGCATGCTGCGGCAGATGCGTCGAGAACAATATGGCGTGACGCCCCTGCCGCTTCACCTCGCTCAGCACTGTGAGCAGGCGGTTCTGATTGGCGAGATCGAGCGCCGAAGCCGGCTCGTCGAGAACCAGCGCCGGCGAGCCGGTGGCCAGCGCGCGGGCGAGCAGCACGATCTGCCGCTCGCCGCCCGAGAGCCGGTCGAACGGCCGCTCGGCGAAATCGCGCGCGCCGACGAGCTCCAACGCATCGAGCGCGGCGCGATTGTCGGCGGCGCCCGGCGCGCCGAACAGGCCGAGGCCGCGCGCCCGGCCCATGACGACGACATCGAGAACGCGATAGGGAATGTCTGCGCCGACCGACTGCGACACATAGCCAATGACAGATGGCGCGATGCGGCGGCCGGCGGCGAGCGGAACGAGCCCGGCGAGGGCCTTGATGAGCGTCGTCTTGCCGCGCCCGTTCGGACCGAGCACGGAGAGAATGCGGCCCGCCTCGAGCATGAAGGAGATGTCGGTGAATATCCACCGCCGGCCGCGCTGCGCGCCGGCCTTCTCGAGACCGATCATCTGGCGAGCTCCTTGCGGCGCATCTGCCGCAGCAGAGCGGCGAAGACCGGCGCGCCGATCAGCGCGGTGATGACGCCGAGCGGTATCTCCGCCGCTGTCGCGCTGCGCGCGAGGCTGTCGACGAGCAGGAGATAGGATGCGCCGAGCGCCGCGGAAACCGGCAGCAGCGCCCGCTGATCGCAGCCGACCAGGAGACGCGCGGCGTGCGGCACGACCAGCCCCACCCAGCCGACGACGCCGGCGACGGCGACCGCCGCGCCCTCTATGAGCGCGACAGCGGCGAAGACGAGCCAGCGGTCGCGCTCGACCGGAAGGCCGAGGGCGCGCGCCTCCTCCTCGCCGAGCGAGAGGACATTGATGCGGAAACGCATGAACCAGAGCATCGCTACGCCGGCGAGGACGCCGGGCGCCGCAATGCCGAGGCGCGCCCAGGTCGCGGCGGAGAAGCTGCCCATCAGCCAGAACACGATCGCCGGCAGCGAGCTGTTCGGATCGGCGAGAAACTGCAGCAGCGAGACGAGCGCCGCGAACAAGGCGCCGATGACGACGCCGGTCAGCACCAGCATCACCGTGTCGCTGCGGCCCTCGACGCGCGCCAAGGCTCCGACGAGCGCAAGCGCGACGGCGCCGGCGGCGAAAGCCGCGCCGATGAGCGCGAAGCCGCTGAAGCCGAGCGAGATGGCGAGCGCGCCGCCGAAGGCCGCGCCGGGCGACACGCCGAGAATTTGCGGCGCCACCAACGGATTGCGGAACACGCCTTGCAACGCTGCGCCGCTCACGGCCAGCCCCGCGCCGCACAGAGCGGCGAGCAGAACGCGCGGCGCGCGCACGAGCAGAATGATGCGCTCGTCCATCGCGCTCCAATCCGCCGTCATTGGCGCGACGCGCGACAGCAATATTGCGATCGCCCTTTGCGGCGCGATCTGAAAGCGTCCGATGCAAAGCGCCGTCAGCGCGGCGACGAGAAGCAATGCGAGGACGGCGAGCGCTCCGGCCCAGCGCGGGAGCGCTCGCTTTTGCGGCGTGTCGCCGCTCGCGGTCGCGAGCAGGCTCATTTCGACGCGCTCGCGGCGAAGCGATCATAAAAGCGCGCCTCGCCATTGATCGGCATGCGAAGCGCCTCGTCCAGATCCGCCTGCGACGGCGTCTGGCCGTAGAGCAGCCGATAGGCGCGCGCAATCTCCGCGCGCAGATCATAGTGGAAGGCCTCTGGATAGAGGAGATCGGCGAGCCACATCCAGGTCAGCGGGCTCTCCTGGCTGGGCGGGTCCCAGCGATAGCCTCCGATCGGCATTTTATAGACGCGCCGCTCGCGCGCGGCGCGCGTCGCCGACAATATCTCGTCGTCATAAATGCGCGCGGGCGTGAGCCTCTCCTCGAAGCCGTTGAGCAGGATCACATCCGGGTCCCATTGCGCGATCTGCTCGGCGTTGATCGAGGGCGCCCCCGCGAGACCGTCGGCGGCGTTGCGGCCGCCGACGAGGCGGATGTAGAAATCATAGTAGCTGTTCGCGCCGGCCGCCGCGAGGCCGGTCGCGGCGCGCTGCAGATAGACGACACGAAGCCGCCGCGCTTCTGGAATGTCGCGCGCCGTCTTCTCGATGTCGGCGATCGTGGCGGCGCGCCAGGCGATCAGCTCTTTCGCGCGCTCCGGCTTGCCGGCGATATCGGCCATCAGCGTCAGATTGCCGCGCGCGAGCGGCTCCGTTCCATAGCGCAGCAGCGCTGTCCGCAGACCGGCGTTGCGTAGGGGACCGACGATGTCGTCGCCGCGATCGCCCCATTGCACGACGACATCCGGATCGAGCAGAGCGAGCGTCTCCACATTGGGCATGAAGCCATCCGCGCCGACGCCGGCGACCGACGCGTCTATGGCGCGCGCCTGCGGAAACATGCGTCCGAGCAGGCCTTCGTCGATCGCTCTCTTGGAAGACGGATGCATTCCGACGAGCCGCTGCGCCGAGCCGTCCACGGCGATGAAGGTCGAGGCGGATGGCATGGGAATGGTGACGACACGCTGCGCTGGACGTGGCAAGCACACCTCCCGCCCCGCGAGATCGCCGAAGCAATCGGCTTGCGCGCGCAACGGCGCGCAGGAGGCGACGATAAGGGCCGCGCCGCCGATAATTCCCGCACAACTCATGCCCACCTCGCCGAACGCGCTGCGCAAACACACTCGTCTCGATTGTTCGAGAAGCATCCGAGCTGCATCGACCCGATTCGAGATCGCAATGGCGCGCTCATCGGTTCGATCACGAAGCTGGTGGAGCCGGCTCCCCAAGTCAATAGCGTCTCTTGGTCCTTGGAATTGTTATAGTATCTATGATCGTGAACGTCTCTCGCTCCGAGTGTGGAATGCTTCGAAAGACGCCTCGGCTCTCACGCGATCCGAGCGCCGTGATCGAGCGCATGCGCATCTGGAAGGGCGTCCCTGCTTTTCTATAATTCGGCCGAAACGCGTCGCTGACTTGGCGCAGCCATGGTGCGATCCGGCGGTGCGTTTATCAAATCCTGTCTGTGCATTCTCCAGTTCTGCGTCTCGCGATCTTACCCCGGGGGGTCGAGCCGGCGGTTTCGGACTTGCGCGCCGCGACACATCCGGAAGCGGCCTTCGGCTCCGCGCCCCACGGAGCCCTCCCGCTCGCCGCCGAGGCATTGCGTGAGGTGACACATGGCCTCGAAGCACACGCGCAACGGCAGTTTGCGCGACGCGAAAATCGTCCCCGCGCGTCTATGGCGAGATCGATCGCCTCCTTCGCCGCCGAGCTTCTTCATGGATCTGGCCAATGGCCGAATATGAGAATGGCTTCGGTTCAAATCGATCTGATTCAACGGCGCGACGAAGACGGCGGGGGCGTTCGACGCATACGCGAGCGCGATCCGGCCCATGAGTCCGAACGGCTCGCCAGCGTCGAAGACGTCGATCACCGTGAGGCGGGGCGAGCGTCGGACATCGATCGAACGACTACGCGAGAAGGACAATAGCGCGGGTCGTCCGCTATCGTGAAACGAGACGGATCTATCGCAGCCCGAGCCTAGCCAACATTTTCAACAGCCCGACGCGTGAGACGCCGAGGCGACGGGCCGCGGCGCTGTGATTGTGCTCGGTGGCGGCGAGCGCGGCGCCGATCATGCGGCGCTCCAATTTCTCCTGCGCCTCGGGAAGCGTTTCCATAACCATGTCCGAGGCGGGACGAATTCCGCCGCCGCGCGCGAAATTCAAATCCTCGGCGGAAATCGTCGATGATTGCGGATCGGCGAGCGCGGCGGCGCATTCGATCGTCGCTCTCAGCTCGCGGACATTGCCGGGCCAGGACTGCGCGACGAGCCAAGCGAGCGCCTCCGGCGAGAAGCGCAATTTGCGCTTCTTCGCCGCCTGCGCGAGGAAATAGGCGGAGAGAAGGCCCACATCTTCGCGTCGCTCGTCCAGCGTCGGCGTGCGAATGACGACCCCGCGCAGGCGGTAGTAGAGATCTTCGCGGAAGGCTCCGGAAGCGATCATCGCCTCCAGATCGCGGTGCGTCGCGCTGACGATGCGCACATCGGCGCGCTTCGCCTCACGTCCGCCGACGGGCGTGAAGGTTCCGTCTTGCAGGAAGCGCAGCAGCTTTATCTGCATGGACGGCGGCGTCTCGCCGATCTCATCGAGAAACAGCGTGCCGCCGCGCGCCGTGGCGACGAGGCCGGGGCGATCGGCGTGGGCGCCGGTAAAGGCGCCTTTGAGATGGCCGAATAATTCGCTCTCGATCAGCTCGGCGGGAATAGCGCCGCAATGGATGGAGACGAAAGCCCCGCGACGCGCGCTCGCCCTGTGCAGCGCATGAGCGACCAGCTCTTTGCCGGAGCCGGTGGCGCCGAGGATCATCACCGGCAGCTCGGCCAAGCCAATGCGGCGGATCATGTCCTTCACATGCGTGATGGCGTGACCATTGCCGATCAGCCCGTCGTCGGCGCTCGCCTTTTCGGCGCGGAGCAGCGCGATCTCGCGCTCCAACGCCGCTTTGGCGAGCGCGCGCTCGACGCAAAAGCGTAGGAGGTCCGGCTCCACGGGCTTGGCCAGAAAATCCCAGGCGCCGAGGGAGACGGCGCGCAGCGCCAGCTCATGCTCGCTATGCGCTGTCAGCACGACGGTGACGACGCTCGAAAAGTCCGGCAGCAGTGACAGACCCGCCTCCGGCGTGCGTTCCGGCGGCATGACGAGATCGAGAAGCACGAGATCGGGCCGCGCCTGCGCGAAGAGTTCGCGCGCCGAGACGGCGTCCTTCGCCGTCACGACTTGATAGCCCTCGCGCGTCAGAAAGGCGCCGGCGACGCGCGCGAAAGCGGCCTCGTCGTCGACGATGAGGATCGTCTCGCCGCTCATCTTTGAAACCTCAGAGTGACGCAGGTGGAGAAACCGTCGCGCGCGCCGAGCGCGACGGAGCCGCCATGCGCCGCCATGATCTTGGCGACAATGGCGAGGCCGAGTCCGGTGCCTTCGCTGGAGCGCGAGACGAAAGGCCGAAACAGCCTGTCTTTGATTTCCTCCGGCACGCCGGGGCCGTCGTCGCAGACATGAACGAGCGTCGCATCCCGCGTCGCCTCGACAAAGATGGCGACACGGCCGCCGGCGGCGCGCGCATTGGCGACGAGATTGTCCATCGCCTGGGCGAAGCGAAACGGATCGGCGCGCAAATGCGCATCGCTGGAGATGTCGGTCTCGATATCTCCGAAGGCCGCGGCGAGGTCGATATCCGCCGGCTCGACCTTCCAGGGCTTGGCGTAGTCGAGCAATTCGGCGACGAGACGATTCATGCGCCGCGTCTGCTCGATGATCTCGGCGCGCGTCTCCGCCGGCGCGGCGGCGGCCGCCATATTCACGATGTTGAGCGGATTGCGCAGATCATGCGCGATCGTCGATGCGAGCATTCCGAGCTCGGCGAGCCGCTCGCTCTCGGCGCGGCTTCTTCGGCGCTCGATGTCGTCGAGGCTCTGCGTCAGAAGATCGGCGTAGACCACGGCGAGGCGGCGCGCGCCCGGCGGCGAATTTTCAAAGCCTGCGAGCTTCGCCATCCATTTGTCGCCCGTATCGACGCAGCGAAGCGCGGGCTCCGGCCCTTCGCCGGAAAGAGTCACATCGACCAATGGCCGCAAGGCTACGCGCAAATGCTCGCGCGCGATCTCGATCGCTTCGATCGTCGTGTCCCCGCCGGCGAGGTCGCTGCGCCATTGCGCCATTGTCTCGGCGGAAATCTCCGGGCCGGCGTAGACGAGCCGATCCGCCGCGCGGCGAATGGGCTCGCCGAAAGCGAAGGCCAGCGCCATGGCCGTCGCGACGACGAGCCACAGGGATACGAAATCCATCGACGGCGCGACAAAGCTCAAAGGCGCCGCGGCGAGCAATCCGGCGACGGCGGCGGCGAGCAGCAGCACGAGCGCATAGGCGGCGGCGTGGCGCGCCCAGACATTGGCGGCCATCAGCTCGTAGCGCAGAATGCCGTAGACGAGCAGCGCCGGATAGATCGGCAGAGCGAGAATGGACCAGGGCGCGACCGCCACGCCGAACAGTGGCGGCGCGAAGGAGACGACGGTCGACAGGCCGACGAGCGAGGAGACGAGAACGATGGCGATCTCGCGTCGTCGCTTGCCCTCGGCGCGGCGTAGAGCGAAAATCATCAGCCCATTGCCATAGGCCGCGAGGCCAATCGCCACGGCGACGCCGAAGAGGCCGGCGCCCTCATAGCGAAAGCCGCGCAGTCCGGCGTGTGTTTCGAAAAAGGCGCCGGCGCCGAAGATGAAAAGCAATAGGGTCGCGCCGGCGCCGAGCGCGTGGACGATCGCACGCGTGCGCGCGCCCCGCCCCGTCAGCCGGATCGCGAAATCGACGGCCATCGCCGAGCCGAGCGGCGCCAGCGCCATGGAAGCCGCGCCGATGCGCTCGGGCAGAATCAAGCCGAGGGCGAAGAGCCCGACGATCACGACAAAGGCGGCGAGCTGCTTCGCGCCCGGCGCGGCGCCGGCCCGGACGAGGAGAAAGCCCGAAAGCGCAACGCTCGACAGGAAGGTCGTCGAGATCGAGAGGGTGAACGGCAGGCTCGGCGTCATCGCCGGACTGTATCCTCAGTTGACAGCCAATTCAATGAAATCTGTCTCTGCCGTTTACAGCAATCCCATTGCTGCGCCATAAAAACAGATAGTTATGCTGTGGCGCCGCCATTGCCCATAGGTCTCCCGAAGGCGAAGCCCTTTCGCCCTATTGCCGAGGAGACCGATCATGGCCCGCATTCTCATCATCGGCGGCAGCGGATTCATCGGACGGCATATCGCCGGCCGGCTTCGCGAGCGCGGCCATAGGGTCGTCGCGGCCTCGCGCCGCGAGGTCGATCTCGCGCGCGACGGCGAAGCGCGGCTTCGCGACAAGCTTGCGAGCTTCGAGACCGTGGTCAATTGCGCCGGCCTCGTTCGCGACGACGGCGCCAATAGCATGGACGCCGTCCATGCGGAGGGCGCGTGCAACCTCTTTCGCGCCTGCCTCGCTGCGGGCGTCGCGCGGCTCATTCACGTCTCGGCGCTCGGAGTCGAGAGCGGCGGCGAGACGCTCTATCAGCGCAGCAAGGCGGTCGCCGAAGAGCAGCTCGCAGCGCTCGATCCCACGGGCGCGCGGCTCGATTGGCGCATATTGCGGCCGTCGCTCGTCGTCGGCCGCGGCGGCGCCAGCACGCGCTGGCTGCTCGCCGCCGCCGTATTGCCATGGCTGCCGAGCTTCGGCGCTGGCGCCTGGCGCTTTCAGCCCGTGCATGTCGGCGATCTCGCCGAAGTCGCGGCGCGCCTCGCGGAAGGCGCACACTCGCCGCGCCGCCTCGATGTCGTCGGCCCGGAGCCGATGACGACGGATGCGCTGCTCGCGCTATTGCGCGAATGGCTCGGCCTGAAGCCGACACGCTTCTTTCGCGTTCCCTATCGGCTCTTTCTGCTCGCAGCGTCGGTCGGCGGGCGCGTCTCGACCGGCCCGCTCAATCGCGAGGTGATAAAGCTTCTCTCGCGCGGCAATGTCGCCGATTGCGCGCCGCTGACGGCGGCGCTCGGCCGGCCGCCGCGGCGCATTCACGACGCTCTGGCGCTGGAGCCGGCGTGCGAGGCGGACAGGAGGGCGGCGCGGCTGTTCTTCCTGCCGCCCGTGCTGCGCTGGAGCCTCGGCCTGTTGTGGATCGCGACAGGCCTGCTCTCCTTCGGCCTCTATCCGCAGGAGAAGAGCGATGCGCTGCTCGCCGAGATCGGCGTTCACGGCGCCATCGCCGACATGGCGCTCTATGGCGGCGCGGCGGTCGATCTTCTGCTCGGCGCGCTGCTGCTGCTGCGCTGGCGCCCGGCGCTCACCGGCCTCGCGCAGCTGACGACAATGTTCGTCTTCACGCTGATCGCGACACGGCTTCCCGCCGACTATTGGCTGCATCCTTTCGCGCCGCTGCTCAAGAATTTGCCGATCGCCGCGGCGATCCTCGTCATGATCGCATTGGAGGCCTGACCCATGCTCGATCCTCTCACTCTGAAGACAGCGCATATCGTCAGCTCGACGATATTGTTCGGCACGGGGCTCGGCACGGCCTTTCACGGCCTCGCGAGCAATCTGCGCGGCGATCTGCGCGCTATCGTCACGGTCAACAGAAATGTCGTGCTCGCCGATTGGCTGTTCACCACGCCGGCCGTTATCGTGCAGCCCGTCACCGGGGTGCTGCTGGCGTTGGATCAAGGCTGGCCGCTCGATACGCCCTGGCTGCTCGCGGCCATCGCGCTCTATCTCTTCGTCGGCGCCTGCTGGCTGCCGGTGGTGTGGCTGCAAATCCGCATGGCGCGCATCGCCGAGCAATGTCTCGACAAAAACGCGTCGCTGCCGCCGATCTATGGAACCTACTTTCTCTGGTGGTTCGCGCTCGGCTGGCCGGCCTTCATCGCCATGATCGCGATCTTCTGGCTGATGGTCGCCAAGCCGCAATTTTAAAAAATGGAGATAGACATGACCACGCTCTTTCAAGACCTTCTCGCCGAGCGCTTCGATCTCCTGCCCGCGCCCGTCCGTCGCTTCCACACGCTCGAGCGCGAGATCTTCACCGGCGGCCGCGCCAAAATCTCCGCGCAGGGCCGAAGCCTCGGCGCGGCGATGCTCGCCTTTGTCGCCGGTCTTCCGGCGCCGGGCGAGAATGTCGAGACGCACGTCCGCTTCACGCCGCTCTCTGGAAAGCGGGAGTTCTGGCGGCGCGACTTCGCCGGACGGCGCTATGAGAGCGTCATGCAGGCGGCGCCGGACAGACGCCTGATCGAGCATTTCGGCCCCTTCGATCTCTATTTCGATCTCACCGCCTCGCGCGCCGGGCTGCGCTGGTCGCTCGCCGAATGGCGCCTGCTGAAAATCCCGCTGCCGCGAGCGACCACGCCTACGATCGAATGTTTCGAGAGCGGCGAGGGCGAGCGCTTCGCCTTCGACATAGACGTCGTCTTTCCGATCGTCGGCCATGTCGTGCATTACAAGGGCTCGCTGACGGAGACGCCGGAGGATGCGCCGGTCTTCGTCTATGACGGCGTCTGCGCCCTCTGCGACTGGACTGTTCGCTATGTCCTCGCACATGAGATCACGCCGTCGATCCGCTTCGTCGCGATACAATCGGAAGAAGGGCGCGCCTTGGCGCGAGAGGCGGATATCGACCCGGACGCGCCCGAGAGCTTCCTCTTCATCGAGAACGGCCGCTGGATGAAGGACTCCGAGGCGCTGCTCGCGCTCGCCCGGCAATTGCGCGGACCGGCGCGCGCCGCCCCTCTCGCCCGCCTGCTGCCACGCTTCGTCGCCGATGCGCTCTATCGCCTCGTCGCGCGCAACCGCTATCGCTGGTTCGGCCGAAAAGCCGCCTGCGCTCTGCCCCTCTCGCGAGCGCCCGGCGGCTGCGCTTTGGCGAAGCGCTGGCGCATGTGAAGGGCGAAAGGCTGGTCTCGTTCACGCTCGCTTCGATCCGCGCGAGATTGCGTTCCGCGCGGGTCTCCGCAGCGAATATCCGCCGGCTTTGCAAGACGCCGGCCTTTCCCTTTCTTTGTCAGCGGGGCGTCGGCGCGATCGATTTTCCATAGGCGCCGAGTATATTGGCGACCTCTGGAAGCTGGTCGACGAGCCGTACGGCTGGTTCGACCTCGAAGGAGGTCCCTGCCCTCTCGAAAATCGCTAGGCAGAGCTGGTCGGGATCGTGTCGCGAACGGAAGGCGACGCCATCCGGCGCATCAGGATGCGCCCGCAGCGCGTCGGCCCAGGCGCCGCAAGGCTCATAAGGTCCTGTCGAGATGGAATTGTCGAGGCCGAGTATCTGTAGCCCGGCGCTGTGCAGCTGCACAATACGGAGCGCGCGCCGACAGCGCACGACGCTCGAAGCACGGGTTTCGATGTCGGCTTGAGCGACCATTTTTCTGCGTGGATTGCGCAGCAAGGTCTCGACCAGCGCGCCGGCGAAGTGAAAGGCGACATAAAGCACGCCAAATGAGCCGGAAGCGCTATCGAAACGATAGGTCGGCGGCGCGCCCGGGCCTGGGCCGAAGAATATCGGATGACGCTCCGTGCGATGGATGCGGTGGAGCTCTGTCCGAGCCGGCAGAACCTCGATCGGTAGCGTCGCAGTGGCGAGAGCGGCCGGCGGGAAAGCTGCGACGCCCGAAGGGCCTCGGACCGGGCTCACGCGAAGCCGTCGCCTTGCTCGATCCGGGCGAGACGTTCCAGCTCCGGGGTCAGTCCTTCACGCCGCAGCCTTTGCATCGGCGTCTCGTTTCCGAGAGCTTCGTCGGGCGCCAATAGAAAATCCAACGCGACCCAAGGACCGGCTTCGGCGAAGACGTCGAGAAGCTTCGGCAGTCCGGCGACGACCGTTCCCTCGGACTCGTCGAACTGGCAACGGGGATAGCGCCAATCGCCGCCTATGCGCACGGCGAGCAGCGTATTGGCGCGACGGCGCTTTTCGATCGCCTGCCGGCTGACTCCGAGCAGTTGCGCGACCTTGGTCGAGGCAAGCGCGCCTCCAGCGGCGTCGAGGAGCTGGACGCGATGTTCCGCGTTCCGCGCCACGAGCGGGGCGAGCGGGTCCTGGTCGACAAGCGCGGCTTCGATGGGCGCGGTGTCCGCCAGCACGCGCGCGAGGGCGCCGAAACCAGTCGAGGCGGCGAGCGCTTCAGAGAGTATTTTCAGATCGGCATGCGCGGCAATCCGCGTGATCGTATCGATGGAGCGGCGGAGAAACGCCGCACGCAATGGGTCGGCGTTCGTGGCGTCGCGGAAAGCGGTCTCGTGCGGGGTTTTCATTGGCACCTTGGTTGTCTTTGGGAGAATATAGCGCAGTGCATACATCGTCAACCGCGGTCCGGCCGACAGTCCCCATCTCTCTGGCTTGTCGCGACAAGGGCATTGACCACCACGCTCGTTTGCGCTAAAAGGTGTATGTCCCAGGTAGTCCGAGACGGAAAATTATTCAGGGAAGACCTGAATATGAGCGCATCGGCGCAAAAGCACGATTATCTCGTGTTCGTCGAGCGTTTTCAGCCCCTTCACAACGGCCATCTTCATGTCATGCGACGGGCGCTCTCGGCCGGACGCAAGCTCATCGTGCTGGTCGGCTCGTCCAATGCGGCGCGGTCGCCGCGCAATCCTTTCACCTATGATGAGCGGCGCGACACGATCCTGGCGGCGCGCGGCGCGATCGAGGCTGCGCCAGATCGGATAATCGTCCGGCCGCTGCCGGATTTTCTCTACAATGATCGCGCCTGGATCGCCCATGTCCAGCGCAGCCTCGACGAGGCCTTAACCGAGGATGGCGGCTCGGAGCGCGCCTCGGTCGGCCTCATCGGCCACAGCAAGAACAAGTCTTCCTATTATCTGCGCATGTTCCTCAATTGGGATGCTGTCGATGTGCCGACGCAGCATGGCGCGCTCAATTCGACCGATCTGCGCGAGGATTATCTGCGCCGCGCGCCACGCATTTCCGCCGCGCCGCGCTCTGTCCTGCCGAGACCAGCGCGTTTCTCGCCCGCTTCATGCTGGCCGACGCCTTCAAATGGCTGGTCGGGGAGACAGAGTTCTATCGCCGCCTGAGGCAAGACGCCCTACCCTGTCTTCATCAATTGCGTCGATGCGGTCGTCGTTCAGTCGGGCGATATTCTCCTGGTGGAGCGCGCACGCCACCCCGGCGCCGGGCTGCTCGCCCTGCCCGGCTGCCATGTCGATCCCAATGAGAGCTTTCGCGACGCGGCGGGCATGCTGGCGCGAGCTCGGCCGCTTGAGCGCCGATCCGTTTTTCGAGGACCACGCCGCCATCGTCCGCGAGATGACGGGCGCGTTGATCGACTGATTTTTACTTTGGCGTCCGGGGAGTCCGACGTTGACGTCCGCGATGAAATTGTGGACAGCTCGGCGAAACTCCGCTCCATGGTAGCCGCCATCGGCATAGAGCTTCAGCAGAAACGGAAACGCTCCGAATAAGGTCGCCCATTCAAGTCCCATAGATCAACGGCGCGATCAATGACGATTCGTCGTCGGTCAGATCATTCGGATAACGCAACTTGCTACGGTCGTCGCGACCTCGATTTTCGTCGCGCCACATCGCGACCCCCGGCGGGCTCAGGCCGAGCTGATAGAATCGCAACGGATTCATCGGATTCAAGCGCCTCGCGGACGGGCTCTCAGGTTCAAATATAGACAATGGCCGATGCACAAATGGCGATACCTTCGAGTTGCGCGGGAACGCCGTTCGAACGAATATAGGTCGATCGTGAGGCGCAGGCCTTGATATGGTCGACAGCGCGAATATGGGACATTAGATGACTGGAACCGTGTTCGATTCATCGCCCGCCGACGAGCGTCGGTATGGAGTCGCGATCGTCGCCAATGACAAGGTGATCGAATGGCTGCTTCCCTTTCTGGAAAGCGATCACGACACGAACGCATCGTCGCGTCGCCGAGCTTCGAATATGTTTACAACGAGAACCGAAGAAAGCACGCGTTCTTGAACGGCGCGCGGCTGTTCAACGATGGGTTTTGGGTATCGAGCCGCTTTCCGAGTCTTTCCGACGTTCTCGAGACGATCCGGAGCGACATCGATATTTTCCACGCGGCTCCCAAGCGAGACCAATTGTTCGCGCAGCCACTGATGAATTTCGTCGCGCATAGGCGAGGTCTGAAGACGGCGCTTCTGCCTCATTGCGTCGAGAACGCCTCCCATGAGAACTACTACAAGGCCCCGGGTATCACCTTCTCGAAGGGTAAGCCGCTCGATCCAGAAGGCAAGGAACTCTCTCTCGCCCATTGGGCTGGAGCGATCGGCCTTCCTTCTCACGACGTATTTTCCGGCGCCTGGAAAGAGTTCTCGAGAGCAGCCCTGGCGAGAGTTCACAAGCGCGACGACTCGTATTCGCATTTCAGATGAAGCGGACCGTTCGCCGACGGACGCATAGGTGAGAGGTTCATAAGGCCATGATGACGAGGCAGGCTGTGATATTGGTCGGCGGCAAAGGAACGCGGCTCGGCACGCTTGCATCCACGACGCCAAAGCCACTCATGGCGATCAACGGCGATATGGTGTTTCTCGATGCATTGCTGCTCGAGATCGTTCGCCACGGCTTCGATGACATTCTTCTGCTAGCCGGACACTTGCACGAAAGCATCCTCGAGCGCTACCGAGGGCGTTTCATTCGCGGCGCGTCCTTGCGAGTCGTGGTCGAAACTGCGCCGGCAGGAACTGCGGGGGCATTGAAAAATGCGGCGCAGTTGCTCGATCCCGTATTTCTGTTGGCAACCGGCGATACGCTGTTCGATGTCAATCTCCGTCGTCTGTCGGCCTGTCTGGAGAAGAGGCCGGATGTTCTCGGCGTGCTCGCGCTGCGACGGGAGTCGGATGCAACGCGCGATGGCAGCGTGAAATTGCAAGATGGATATGTCGTCGCCTTTCACGAAAAAGCGCGTGGCTCGGGACCGACGTCGATCAATGCTGGAGTGGGCGTGTTTCGGCGAGAGATATTGACCTTTGTCGAGAGGGAGCCCAGCTCGATCGAATTGGACGTTTATCCGCGGCTCGCCGCGGCCCGCGCTCTTCTCGGGGAAGAGTTCGAGGGATATTTTATCGACATTGGGACTCCGGAATCGCTCATCGTAGCGCGTAGAGATCTCGCTGACAGGCGCCGACCTGCGGTTTTTTTCGACCGTGACGGCGTGCTAAATCGCGATGCCGGCTATTGCTATCGCGTCGAGGACTTGGAGTGGATTCCGGGGGCCGTCGAAGCAATCCGATGCGTGAACGAGTCGGGAGCTTTCGCCATCGTCGTCAGCAATCAAGCCGGAGTTGCGCGCGGGCGGTTTCGCGAAGCGGATATCGACAGCTTTCACTCGGCCATGTCCGCGCAGCTCGCTGCCGCGGGCGCTCACATCGATGCATTCTATTTCTGTCCATACCACCCGGACGCAATCGACGCTGAATGGCGGCATCCTGATCATCCTGATCGAAAGCCCAATCCCGGGATGATTCGGCGGGCTTCGACCGAGTGGCCGATCGACATGGCTGCGAGCTTGCTCATCGGCGATAAAGGAAGCGACATGGAGGCCGCGCGGCGCGCAGGAATTCGTGGGCTCTTGTTTCCGGGCGGCGATCTCTATGCGTCGACCCGATGGGAGATCGAGCGCATGGCGACTCATCACGCTCGCGTACGCCCATGATGATGGGACTTCGGCGCCAGTGAGCGCATTCGAGTTGCGCAGAGTGGGCGTCAACCTGCGTTTCAATCGGCCTGCGCCGAGCCGGCGCCGCCACGCGGCGTCTTTGCGTTCGAACGCAAACCCTCAGAGGATGCAATATGATTAGAGCCGAAGAGCGGAGCTCGATTCGTGCCTGGCTGAAAGAGAAAGCGCTTCCACTGTGGGCTTCGAACGGATGGGATGAGCGCACGAATTCATTCGTCGAACGTCTCTCATTCAGAGGCGCGCCGCTGCTCGATACGCCCAGACGAGCCATGGTGCAAGCGCGACAGATTTACACTTTCAGCGTCGCGCATCGAGCAGGCTGGTTTGGGGAAGGAGCGGAGTTGGTCGCGCGCGCAGGCGCGGCGATGATCGAACGCTATTATGAAGCCGACGGCGCTCGCGGCTGGGCGTTTTCCGTGGCGCGCGACGGCGCCATCGTCGATGGTCGTCGTGATCTCTATACGCATGCATTCATCCTGCTCAGTCTCGCGAACGCATACGAGACGACGCGCGATACCGCCTATATCGCGCTCGCCGACGCGACGCTGAGCTTTCTAGATCGCGACATGGCTTCGGAACACGGCGGCTATGTCGAGACCCTTCCTGCGAGCGATAGCCCACGCCGTCAGAACTCGCATATGCATTTGTTCGAAGCATTGCTCTCGCTGTTCGATGCGACCAGAAGCTCGGCGTATCTGGAACGAGCCAGGGTGGTGCGTGACATTTTCTTCAGGCGATTCGTTCAGGCTGAAAATTCCATTCTCGTCGAATTTTTTGACGAACATTGGCGTCCTCTCGACGGCCCGCTTTTTCCATTCGAGCCCGGCCATCATTTCGAGTGGATCTGGTTGCTCGAGCAAAACGAGGAGCTTCGACATTTCGATCAGATGACGACCGTGACGCGGCTATGGGAAACCGCGCTTCGCGCCGGCGTCGGTGCGGACGGCCGAATTTTCGCTCGCGCGACGGTCGACGGAGCAGTGGATCACTCGACCCGGCTTTGGTTCTATACAGAGGCTGCAAAGGCCGCCTCGGTAATGCGGTCGAACTATAAGAGGTCCGACGGTCCGACGCCGAGCGATTTTCTCGATGAGATGCGCGTTCGATTTCTCGAGCCAGCCACGTCGGGCAGTTGGATCGACGAGTTCGACGCCTATGGCGCCGCAAAAGTGGATTTTGCGCCCGCGAGCTCCCTATATCATATTTGTTGCGCGATCCGAGCCTCAGGCAGTGATTGAAAAGGGGCGCGGCTCAAACAAGGATAGCGCCAAGTGGAAACTTTGGCACGGACATTGGAGCGTTTGTCTCGGATGCTCAGCGGGCCCGAGACATTGGCTCGACGCGGCTCATGTCAGTGATATGCCTATCTTCACGCCAATCGGCTCGCCCTCGTGAACGACGGACGACGGCGCCAGGATCAGCCGTCATTTTCATCGGCCTTCCTGTCGAAAGGGCCGTCAACGAATTTCTCTCGATTTCACCGGCTCACTCAGAGCGCGTCCACACAGATTTCTGATCATACAACGAGAATTGTCTCGAAGCGGTTGTCCGCGCAACGAACGCCACGACTTCTCATGCTCTCCAATCGATGCCGATAGGCGCTTTCAGTGGCAGCTCAGGAGCCTTTGAAGAGATCATTGATGCTCAGCATCGAGGTCCCCGGCAATATCGATACTCGTTTCGAGCGGTTACGCCGGTCTCTCGCCGTCTGCGCCAGAACCCGAGCGACAGCATCACGATCTGGCCAAGAGGCGTGTCGTCGATTGGCCTTCGACAATCGCGGCGCGCTCGACCCGTCCGCCGCGTGCGCGCACGATATCGGCCCCGACGATTTCATGTTCCAGATAGTCCGCGCCTTTGACGAGCACGTCCGGATGCAAAGTGTTGATGAGCTCTAAGGGCGAATCTTGATCGAACAGCACAACGGCGTCGACCCCCTTGATTGAGCCCGCGACCTTTGCACGCGACGCTTCATTTTGGACCGGCCGCGTCGGTCCCTTCAAGCGGCGCACTGACGCATCTGAATTCAACGCCAGGATGAGCCTGTCGCAGGCGGCCGATGCCTGCGCCAGAAGCGAGATGTGGCCGGGGTGCAATAGATCGAAGCAACCGTTCGTCACCCCGACACTATAGCCATTGCTGGCCCAAGCGAGGCGCAATCTTGCGGCCTCGTCGAGTGACAATATCCGGCCGTCTTGCACGTCCTCCAAGTCCGGCGCCGTCAGAGCCACGACAAGTTCGTCGGGCTCCAGGACCGTCGTGCCGAACTTGCCGACGACGATGCCGGCAGCATGATTGGCGATCTTCATCGCGTGGATTATCGGCAGGCCGACGGCTAGGCACGGTGCGAGGAATGCGACCACCGTGTCGCCGGCGCCCGAAACGTCGAACACCGCCTTTGCCGTGGTTTGCAGATGGATGGCGTCGGCCGCGCCTGAGATATAGGACATGCCTTTTTCCGATCGCGTCAGCAAAAAATCGCTGTCCGTCGCTTTGCGCGCTTTCATTGCCGCCGCCTCCACCTCTTCGTCCGTCTCGCAGGGCAGGCCGGTCGCCGCGGTCAGCTCGGCCCGGTTGGGCGTGATGATGGTCGCGCCGCGATAGACCGACAGGTCTTGGCGTTTCGGATCGACAATGACCTTCTTTCCACTTGCGCGCGCGCGCGCCACGCACTTTGCGATGACTCGATCCGTCAACGCACCCTTGCCATAGTCTGAGAGCACGGCGATGTCGCACCGGTCAATCGCCGCTAACGCATTTACGATCAGCTCTTTCTCGACCGTCTCCTCTAGGGGGCCGACATCCTCGCGATCGATGCGCAGCATTTGCTGCGCATGTCCGACTATGCGCAGCTTCTTCGTCGTTGCGCGGTTGCGCGTAAGCACCACGCCGCCGAGGTCGACGCTTCCGATGCTTTGGAGCAAAGCGCTGAGCTCTTGGAAGGCGTCATCGTCTCCAGCGATCCCGACAAGAATGGATGTCGCGCCGATCGCCGCGATATTTGCTGCGACATTGGCGGCGCCGCCCGGCGCCGCACGCTGCGACTTCCAGCGGACGATCGGAACCGGTGCTTCGGGAGAAATTCGGTTGACGTCGCCATGGATATAAATATCTAGCATCAGGTCGCCGATGACTGCGACTTTGCAGCAGGCTAGGGCTTTCATCAGCGTTGTGACCATGACGCGTTTCCTTGTCGAAATGAAAAGGCCCTATCGGTAGCGATCCTCGCGCGAAAGATAGTTGTGCACGTAGTGCATCACGCCTTGCTCGAGCGAGTTGAACGGCGCCGCGTAGCCGGCGGCGCGGAACCGCGCCGTCGAAGCCTGCGTGAAATATTGATAACGGTCGCGCAAAATGTCAGGCATCGGCGAATATTGGACGGCGGGCTCCTTGCCGACGGCAGCGAACAGCGCCTGCGTCATCTCTGCGAAACTACGGGCTTCGCCGGTTCCAATGTTGAAGACGTCGACCGTTGCCATAGCGTCGAGGCACCACAGCACAGTGCTCACGACATCGTCGACATAGATGAAATCGCGGCGCTGACCGCCGTGCGGCACACCCTCGCGGCAGCTCTCGAATAGGTTGACGGTCTCGCCACGGCGCGCGGTCTCGAACATCTTGCAGACGACACTCGCCATGTCGCCCTTGTGATATTCGTTTTGCCCATAGACGTTGAAGAACTTCAGGCCGATGCACTTTTGAGGCAGAGCTCCGCCCGAGCGCCGGCGGTGAGCGACGAGTAGATCGATCTGGTGCTTGCTCCAACCATAGAGATTGAGTGGGCGAAGCTTGCGGAGAGCGTCGAAGGAGATGTCATCGACAAAACCGCTTTCGCCGTCGCCATAGGTGGCGGCCGAAGAGGCGTAAATCAGGGAAGCATTTGTCTTCGCGCACCAATCGATCAGGCTCAGAGTGAAAAGAAAATTCTTGCGCATGATCTCGTCGCCGTCGCGGACCTTCGTCGACGAGATGGCGCCCATGTGGATGATGGCCTCCACGCAACTCCGGCCTTCGAGCCAACGCGGCAGATCCTCGGGAAAAACGAAATCCGTGAAAGCGCGCTTGCGCAGATTCTGCCAGCGCAGGTCGCTCAGGAGCCAGTCGCATAGCACGACATCGTTGATCCCTCGATCGTTCAGCGCCGCGACGATGTTCGAGCCGATGAATCCCGCGGCGCCTGTCACGATGATCACGTTCTTCCTCCTTCGATGGCTTGTATTCTTCGTCGCAGAGAATGATATTGGGCCAATAGGCCATGGCACACACGCTGCGCCGCCACGTTGAACCAACATTGGCGTTAGTGCGCTAAGTGTCGCACGACGCCCACGAGCTGCGCGAAAGAACGTCGAGCTGCTCGCGGACTTGCGACCGCACATATTCAAAATCTATCGTCGCTATGCATCTGTGCTGCGCGCGACAGTGGTCTAAATTCGGGAGGTAGCAGGGGGCGCATTCGACAGGACTGTGCACGATCTTCAAATTTCGCCCAATGGGCGCCCAGGCTTCGATCGGCGCGACGCCCGAGAAAATCGCTATGGACGGGATATCCAGCCGCGCAGCGACATGTGTGAGTCCACTGTCGTTACCGATAAAAAGGTCCGCGTCCGAAATCAGGGTGATCGCTTCCACGAGGCTTGTCTGGCCGACGAGAGACCTCACGCCGAGCTCCGCACATCTATCGGCGAGATCGGCTACGGAATTGGATTCGGCTTTCGTGCCGAGCATTACGACGGTCGCTCCCATAGCGCTTGTCAGCCAACCGGCGAGGTGCAGGAATTTCTCTATCGGCCAGTTTTTGATCGCCCGCCTGGAGAACGGATGAATCACAACGAGCTTCTTGCCTTGGTGGATCGAAGGGTCGATTTTGGCCTCGCCGGTCAACTTGGCGCGTAACGCCGGCCCGCTGAACTCAGCGTCTGTCCCGTAGAAAGCTCCGACAGCGTTGGCGAGGCTCAGCATCAGCATACGCTGGTTGAGAGCGAGGCTATCGCTGTGAACGTTGATCGGCTGCGGTAGTTCGACCGTGAGCCGTGACTGGCTGGCTCCGCTCGCGTAGCCGCATTTATGTGACGCGTTAAGATGATCGAGCACCCAGCGCGTTTCGGGATAGACTCGAAAATCCACCGCCAGATCGAACGGCGTGTCGATCAGATAGCCGAGACTTTCCTTGACGAAAGAAGGCAGCGACGATTCCCCTGTGCCCCCAAAAACATCCGCAGTTTCTATCCGATCGAAAACACCGAGGGATCTCGCCAACCCGGCATTCCAGGGACCGCACAGCAGGGTTATCGACGCCAAAGGGAACGCAGCGCGAACTGCAGCAAAGGAATCCAACGCGAGAATGAAATCACCGATGTGGTCGAGCTTGACGACGACAATCGAGCTAATTTTGTTGGCGCCAGTGTATGTTGCATATTCCCGCTCATTCCATATGCGCGGCTGTCCAAAATGCATATTCCTTTCCGGTTGTTTGAAATTGTTTAGGTACTCCTCACTCTGCGTAATCTCGTCTAGGATAGCTCCGATTGAAGCGCCCCTGGCTATCTTTAAGGCAATATGGTCCAGACTTACGGGGTCGACATTCCTGCCGAGCAGTGCGCCCAACAGCACGTGAGCGTACTCTTTCGCCGTCCGTCTTGGCCTACTCAACATTCGCAATAAAGACATAGGCAATTCGTCCTCTACTAGAGCGCAATCAGATCAAGTTGGATCACAGGCGAAGCTCGCGAAAAAGGTTCGAGCATTCTGATAGCGTGAAGCTTTGCGGCGCTTTGGCAATCGCCGCCGCGATCGTTCGCGAGCATCCATCCTTCGACGCGGCGGCCGGCCGGCGGCGCAAAACTCTCTCCGTTCGTCTTTTGAATTTGCGCAATGTTGTTCAATCCGCTCTCCTCGAAAGAGGCTCCCGACAACATCGTAGCGGCCTTGTCGAGGAGAAGCATTTCTCGATGTCGTCTGTTTCGCGTTGAAATGGATACTTCGTCGACAAACGGGCGCTTGGTCCTCTTTCTGCCGGACGACCGCATTTTCGCCACCTGCCTAATTTCGCGCTGGCGCCCGGCTTTCTATATCCGCTTATGTGAGCCTAGCATCACAGCTGTGGTTTTTGCGGACCTCTGAATCATAAGATCGCCATGATTCGTCAGAGCCGGCCTCGGAAATCCGGACAGTAGCTCGAGTGGATGGAAAGCCGGGCCGAGCGCGGCAGGGCGCCCGCCAGGATCTCGCCCTTGCGGACTCCTGCCTCGGCGAGGGCGCGGGTCGATCGCGCGACTTGCCGGTGCATTTGTGCAACGGTCATTGGAAGCGGCGGAGATCTGATCCGCCATTCATATGCCGGGCTGCGCCGCGATGAGCGGAAGCATCTGCGCAGCGGCGCGCGGCCGCTCTGGAGCGATAACTGCGAGGACGATTTGTGGTCCTGCGAAAAATCGAATGGTCATGAAACAATAATGCGTACGGAAAGGCCTTTCAGCCGCCCGCCTCGGCGCGCGGGCGCATGTCGATCCAATGATCGTCGACATATTGCATGCATTGCAGCCGAGGTCCCGGCCCGAAGACTCGCCTCCATCCTTTCGGATCGGCGGAGAAATCCGGCCACAGCGCGAATTGCGCGCGGGAATTGACGAGAACGACGAAGCTCAGCCGCTTGTCGTCGAACGGATTGATCTGCGCATCATCCATGGATGTCGTCTCCTTCACCGGCGCCGACCGTGGCGGCGCATCTGTACGAAGAAAGTGGCGTTCGGGTGTCTCGCGCGTCGGCTAGACGCTATCCGTCGGCCCCAGCGCGGCGCGCGGTCGCGCCCGCCCCAGAGAGTCCGCGGAAAATATTGTTTGCTGGAATCCGGCGCGGCGGCGACGCCCGTTCCCGTGAAGCTTGCCATCATCGGCACGCCTCCGCGGGCGATCTCCTGGTTAAAATATGCATCGAGCGCGATGTGCAGCTTCGCGCCGCGATAGCCGCCGCTGTAGCGAATGCCGAAGGCGTCGTCCTGACCGAAGCGCCTGCCGACATCGATATGCGTTCCGAATTGCGCGTTCGACGTATAATCGCAGGTGACGCTCGTCAGCGGCGCCTCGCCGGCCTGCCTGGTGACGGTGAAGCGCACGGAAGGATCATTCTCGAGCACATCGGAAAGCGTGCGCGGCTGCCTATTTTCGAAGAGCTTCGACGTGTAGCTCGTCATATTGAAGGGCGTGTCGAGAAAATCACGATTGCCGAGCATGTCGAGACGCGCGCCGTGCGCCGCTTGGCCGCCTACATATTCTTTCGGCAAATTGCCGAGCTCGGCTTGCGGCGGAGCCGTAAGCAGCGCGGACGATGCAGAAGGCGTCGCGGCCGCGGAAGGAGACGATGCGCGGCGCTTCGCCGGGTTCGTCGCGGCGCGCATTCGCTTTGGCCCGACGCGCGCAGCGGTTGCGTTTTGCCGAACGAGCGCCCGCTGCTTTGCTTTGGGCGCGTCGACGGCGACCGCGGGCAAAGACGTGACGCTTGGCTCCGCCTGCGCCGGGCTATCCGCGCCAAGAAGCAGAAGCGCAGTGGCGCTGTGCAATCTGCCCCCGGCGATGCGGCTATCAGACCGCCTTTTCAAGGGAAATCGACTTGGTGACTGGAGCCAAGGAGAGCTGCGCATTCCTATCGATACCTTTATTGAACATATAGTATCGTTATAGGTATGGTATTAAATACAGATACAAAGATCAATTTCGGCCAGGCCCATATTGAAACATTTATAAAAAATCAACTCCTGTATTTAATATAATAACATACGGGGCGCGTGCTTTTAGATATGGAATTGTTTTACTTTCAAACAAGCGCGATCGTCTCGCTCAATCAGCGTCGTATCCGATTGATGGGAGTCGTAGGGTCGGTTCCAAATTTCCCGTGAGGAGTCGCCAACAATGGAACGGCGCGCTCCTAGCCGAGCCGCCGGGCCGGCACGACGTCGGCGCGCGAGGCTATGGGAGCTGAGAGGTTGCGATCGTCGATCGGCTCCCGTAGGTGGCACGATAAGAGCCAAATTATCGTGAGCGTCGATACATTGGCCCTCGGCGAGCTTTTTGAGCAGGGCGTCCGTGCGTTCGGGCCATGAACTTTCGTCGCGCCTTGTTTCGGGAGGGCGTCGGCGTCAGTCTCGTCTCGGTGGCTGGACGCGCGCTGATTTTTAGCGGCGCTTTTAGAGCTAGCTCTACGTTATAAGCGCCCCACCTGTCTGGCGGTCATTGATGTCCGATAATCTGTGGGCAGAATAGCCGTATTCGAGTTCCAAGAGCCCGCCCCTGTTCGGCGCATCCGGCCGATCCAATTGTCCGGCGAGGCGATGAAAGCCCGAAATTGACCCGCGTAGCGAAAATGTCCGCGGCTCGGGAGACTCGGCCGGGACGTGAGCCGACAACCGGGCTCATCAAACCCATCCGCAACTGTTCGGTTATTCACGGCTGCGCAGTGCCGAGCTGACGGAGGCTGTTCTCCGCGATCGGCGTGATCGGCAATCTGCCGATTGCCGAAGCGGAATTCCATAGCGGCCATTGTGCGGAGATCGAAGTCGCGGCCCCATTCGCGATGGTCGATCTGCGAGGCGACGGCGTATCATCATGGGCGTTCGGACGGACGTTGCGAAGGGCTTCAACCAAACGCTGGCCCGGGCTTGGTCCGTGGCCTTCTACGAGGACCTCGAGAAGCCAGATGGGATCATCTATCCGTCACGACTGAACGGTCATATCAATTTGGCCGCCGTCGTGAAGCTTCGCATAGTCTGGAGGATCAAGCTGATCGCTGCGCCTGTGCTGGCCTCGGTCCTGAGCGAATTGAAGGTCGTCATAGTCGAGCCTGATTCCTGACCAGATGGGCGCGGCGGACGGTCTCGACGGGCGGCCATGGGTTAGCTCGCGCCGTCGTGGACGGGGAGTGACAATCACTCTCTCTCGATCGCGCGCTCGAGATCGAGGACTTCGAATTACGATGCTCCGAGCTGGTTCGCGATCAGCAGCGTGTCTGCCTAGCGTGCCGTGGCCCGCGATGGCATCGATCGGGCGCGCCCGAATAGTCGCGAAAATGGGCCGATGTCATATCTTGCTCGAACGCGCCGGATGACGATCTCTTCGCGCTCCCCTGCCCTCTTCTGTGAACCGTTCGCAATCGACTCTGGCGCCGTCTTGCGGGGCAATTCTCTCCGACGAATGCAGACGCGATGGCGTGTGACCTCGTGAGGTCGCGAGCGAGATGCCGGGCCTCGGTTGTCGACGCTTGCCGAGTGAAGTTTTGATCGGGCGGCCGAGAACTCTCCTGCGTTCTGTCTAGCTTTGAATTCGACTCGGAGATCCCAGGGCCGTTGATCGACGTCCGCCGAGTTGCACGCGGACAACTATAGGAGCGAGCGCAACGTGCTGTGGATTACGGAATGGCTGGTGAGCGGCCCTGGACGCCTCCTGCCGCAATTGTGGATGGTTTGCTTGCAAGGCGACATTCGCCCCTGGTGAGGGTCGCGCGCGGGCGTATTGCTATGCGCCGGGAAGAGCCGGCTGCGGCGAGCCCCGTAAGCGTTCAGGAAACAATGAGCGCTTGGTCGCTCCCCTGGGTCGGCTCGATCCAGGAGAGTCGCTCGATCTCGGTCTTTCGGCGTGCGCGGTCCGAAGCGCTCTGCTGCGCCGCACTTCGCATTGTGCTCGCGACCGCGCACGACTCGTCATGAACCTCAGAATAGCGCAGGGGGCGGCGTCGACGAGATCGCATGGTTGATTTGTGAAAACGGCCTCATCGAGCTCATGGGGAACGGCGGAGCTTGTCAAGCGAACTGCCCGAATCGCCGCGGCATTCCGGTTTCCCCAGCCTCCCGATCGAGGCCAAGACAGCTCTAGCAATGCGGCGTATCCTTAGGATGTGGAGCCTTGAACGCATCGATTCGAGTTGCACGCGTACAACTACTCGACGCTGGCGCAACGAAGCGGCCGAGTTGTCCGCGTGCAACTGGCGAGTAGAGCTGCGTGGCGGCGAAGGCGTTAGGCGCGGCGGTAATCTCTCGTTAAATAAAAACTCCTTGCGGCGTGGAGCGAATCGGCCCTTATTCTCCGATCAGCGCATTTCAGGGCCAACAGCTGAAATTTCCGCAGATCCAGGGAAATCGAATGCCGACATCGATCATAAGCCAGCAGCGGGGTCCCGACGACCTGCGGTCGCTGATCAATGCCGACGCCGCCGAGCTGTCGATGCGCCTTCGCGCGCAGCAGATCAGGGATTTTCCTCCAGCCGCGCAGAAGACCATTCGGCGATTTTCCCCTGCGGAGGCCGCGCGCTTCATCGGGATACATGAGGGCTATTTGCGGCAGCTCGTCGCGGAAGGGAAGGGGCCTCCGGCCCAGCCCAACAATCGGCGGACCTATTCGATCGATGACATCGACGGGCTCCGCGCCGAGCTGGACCGCAATGGCAAAGGCGCGCGCCGCTATGTGCCGCATCGCAAGGATGGCGAGCCTCTGCAAGTCGTCTCGGTGATGAATTTCAAGGGTGGAAGCGGCAAGACCACGACAGCCGCGCATCTCGCGCAATTTTTGGCGTTTCGGGGATATCGCGTGCTGGCGGTCGATCTTGATCCGCAGGCCAGCCTCTCGACCTTTTTCGGCCATCAGCCGGAGCTCGACGTCGGCGAAGGGGAGACGATCTACGGAGCCATTCGCTATGACGCGCAGCGCCGCGACATGGCGGAGATCGTCCGAGCCACGTACATACCCAACTTGCACGTCGTTCCCGGGCAATTGGAGCTCATGGAATTCGAGCATGAGACACCCAAGGCCCTCATGGGGCGGCAGGAAAATAGCTCGCTGTTTTTCGCGCGGGTCTCAGAAGCGCTCTCGCAGGTGAGCTTCGCTTACGACATTGTCGTGATCGACTGTCCGCCGCAGCTCGGCTTTCTGACGCTTTCCGCACTCTGCGCCGCGACTGCGGTGCTGATCACCGTGCATCCGCAAATGCTCGACGTGATGTCTATGTCGCAGTTCTTGAACATGACAGGCAGCCTGCTCGACGTCGTCGCCAACGCCGGCGGCGAGACGCAATATGATTGGATGCGATATCTGGTGACGCGCTACGAGCCGAGCGACGGCCCGCAAACGACGATGGTCGGCCTCCTGCGGTCGATTTTCGGCTCGCGCGTGCTCACGCATCCGATGGTGAAGAGTACCGCGATCGCCGACGCCGGACTGACGAAGCAGACTCTCTATGAGGTCGAGCGGCAGCAGTTCACGCGGGGAACCTATGACCGCGCGGTCGAGGCGTTGGATCTCGTCAATGGCGAGATCGAAGGCCTCATTCGCGGCGTTTGGGGGAGGAGCTGACGATGGCGCGAAAAATCAGCTTCGACGCGCCTTTAGAGGAGACGCGGCCTCAGGAGGCGCAGGCGCGCGCCGCGTTGCCGCAACCGGCGCGTCCTCTTCTCGGTCTCGATCGGCCGATCAAGCAATCGAGCGCTCTCGGCGCCATATCGCAGTCCTTGGGGGATATTTCCGAGCGCGTGAAGCGGGCCGAGCAGATCGAGCAAAAGCTGGTCGCGGGGCAAACCGTCGTCGAGATCGATCCCGATCTCATCGACGCCTCCTTCGTGCCCGATCGCATGGACGCGACGCCGGAGCAGAATGCGGCGTTTCGCGAGATGATCCGCGAGCATGGGCAGAATGTTCCCATTCTCGTTCGCCCGAAGCCCCCGGAGCGTTTCGAGGTCGCCTTCGGCCATCGCAGATTGCGCGCCGCGCGCGAGCTCGGCGTCAAAGTCCGCGCCGTCGTGCGCGATCTGACCGATGAGCAGCTCGTTATCGCACAGGGGCAGGAGAATAGCGGACGGACCGATCTCACTTTCATCGAGCGCGCCCGCTTCGCTGCGCGGCTCGAGGATCGAAAATTCTCGCGCGAGATCATCATGGCGTCTCTCAATGTCGACAAGGCCGCGCTGTCGCGCCTCATCGCCATTGCGACGCGCGTTCCTGGCGTGCTGATCGATGCGATCGGCCCCGCGCCCGGGTTTGGCCGCGTGCGCTGGCAGGAGCTGACCGAGCTTCTCGATTTGGAAGACAATCGCGTGCGGGCGCGCGCCATTGTGGCGGAGCCTTCGTTCGGGGATTTGGACACCGATAAAAGGTTCCAAATCCTCTACGAGCGGCTGCGCATTCGCGAAGCCCGCCTTCGTCCAGAGACCTGGAATGCAGAGGATGGGACGCGCGTCGCCCGCATCATGCGCTCTGGCAAAAAGCTGACGCTCACATTCGACGATCGTGTGGTCCCGCAATTCGGCGACTTCGTCGCCGAAAGGCTGCAGCTTCTCTATGAGCAGTACAAGGCCGGCGGAGATTGCGGGAGCTAACGCTTCTTTCGCGCTGCGCATCTGGCGCTGTTCGAGCGTTTCACGAAACCAACGGAGACTTATCGCAAAAGAAAAAGGCCCCCGTCACGTCGCCGTTCCGGAAGCCCCTTCTTTGTGTTGGCGCTCGAAGAATCACACTTCCGCGAATCACTGTCAAGCATTTTGGCGCCGTTTCGGCGAGCGGATTTCTTTTGCCTGAACGAGGCAAAGGATCATGCAGACACGTCCAACGACGCCCTTCGGGCGGCGGCCGTTGTCGCTCGCCATGGTGGCGAGCCAGACCGCGACCGAAAATTTCGTCGCAAAGCCGGGCGCATCCGAGACCGTCGTCCACAAATGGCGATTGTTTCGCGCGCTCACCGAAGCCAAGGAGCCGCTCGGCGTCACCGAGCGCGCGCTATCTGTATTGCACGCGCTGCTGAGCTTTCACCAGGAGACGGCGCTCTCATTGCCCGGGAATGATGCGCGCTCCGAGGAAGCGGCCGGAGCCGCCGGCGGCATCGTCGTGTTTCCCTCGAACAAGGAACTGTCGATCCGCGCCCATGGCATGGCGCCGGCGACGCTACGGCGGCATCTCGTCTGCCTGGTCGACGCCGGGCTGATCATCCGCCGCGATTCGCCGAACGGCAAGCGCTTCGCCAGGAAAGGGCAGGGGGGCGCGATAGCGGACGCTTTCGGCTTCGACCTCGCGCCGCTCGTGGCGCGCTCGAGCGAAATCGAGAACCTCGCCGAGGAGGTGCGGGCAGAAAACCGCGCGATCGCGCTGCTGCGGGAAAAGATCA
>NZ_DATBQF010000037.1:0-16623 GCF_036560965.1 Methylosinus sp.
TCCATTGTCATGCGTTGCTCCTGTCTGAAGCGAGGTTGCTAACCCCACGATCTTCAGACAGTTCGCCGACCACCCGTTACCCGCAGCCCGCCCGAAACGCCGGCCGCAAACTACCGCGAGAGCGGTTTAGTTCCCTGGCGCCCCTTGGCCGTTCGGGACCGCGAACGAGGAACTGTGACGCCTCGCAGGCATTCTATGAATGCTCACTTATGACCACCGAAGACCGAAGGTTTGATCGGACCTTTCTCGCGCCGATTTTCCAGATTCGTGTCGAGAGTCTTGTGTTTCTGGGCTATGAATTCGCCTAGCCTTTTCCAATGCGATTGAAGAGTTCCGAATGCGCACGATAATGGATAGACCTGTGCGAATAGCGCTTGATGCCATGGGTGGCGATTTCGGCCCGTCGGTTGTCGCGCCCGCGGCGGCGGCGTTCCTGAACCGTCAACCCAATGCTGTCTTCCTTATGTTTGGCGACCAGAAGCAGATCGAACCCTATTTGACCGCCAATCCTATACTTGCCGCTGCAACCACCATCCGCCATACGGACTTCGCTATCGGCATGGCGGACAAGCCCAGCAAGGCACTTCGCGCTGGACGACGGACCTCGTCAATGTGGATGGCGATCGAAGCCGTCAAGAAAGGCGAGGCCGATTGTGCGGTTTCTGCCGGCAACACCGGCGTCTTGATGGCGATGTCGAAAGTCTGCCTGGGCACTATGGCGCAGGTTGACCGCCCCGCTCTCGCGGCCATCTGGCCAACTCTGCGCGGCCGCTCGATCGTGCTCGACGTCGGCGCGACGATCGGGGCAAATGCACAGCGTTTTGTTGATCTGGCGATCATGGGCTCGGCTATGGCCCGCAGCCTGTTCTCGCTGGAGCGCCCGACCGTTGGCCTCCTGAATGTGGGTGTTGAGGTGATCGAGGGCGCCGAGGAGATCAAGGCCGCGTCGCACCTGTTGCAGGACTTAGACTCGCCGACGCTGAAGTATCGTGGTTTTGTAAAAGGCGACGATATTGGCAAAGGCACGGTGGATGTTGTTGTCACCGAAGGCTTTACTGGCAATATTGCGCTGAAAACCGCTGAGGGAACGCAGAAGCAGATCGCCGCACTGTTGCGCGAAGGTCGGGGGCACAGCTTGATCGCCAAACTAGGTTTCATCATCGCGCGCAACGCCTTCCTGGAGTTCAAGGCCAGGATGACGCCGCGTGAGAGCTCCGGCGCTCTGCTGCTTGGCCTCGACGGCGTGGTTTTCAAGAGCCATGGCGGAGCCAGCGCCGACGTATTTTCGGGCGCCATCGGCATCGCCCATGACATAGCGCGGCATGGCCTCTTGGAAGAAATTCGGGACAGGATGAGCGAATCCTGGGAGGAACACGCCGTGGCGCTCGAAGGCGGGGGGCAGGCGAGCGTAGCGACGGTTATCTCTGCGGACGGCGTGACGGACTCGAAATTCACACCAATCTGATCAATGGATTGAAGGGGTTGAAATCAGGTACGAATTCCCACCGATGTCTGCTCCTGGCGCATCTTGGACAACATTACCCATAAAAAAGCGACGTGAGCGTAGCCCCCCGCGTTGGAAACCCTGTAATTCAGAGCCTCGTATCGATCGGCTCGCTCTCCAGCGCGAGGATCGCGAAAACGCATTCATGGGTCTTGCGCAAGGGCGCGCCGGCGGTAAAGCGCGTCAGGGCTTCATGACCGAGCGCGAATTCGCGCAGGGCGTTGGTCCTTTTGGCGCCGAGGCCGCGTTGGCGCAGGCGCGTGAGATGTTCCGGCAGGTCATATTCCGGGCCGTAGATGATGCGCAGATATTCCGGGCCGCGCACTTTCAGCGCCGGCTGGATCGGTCCCTTGGCGCCGCGCGCGATGAAGTCTCGCGGCTTCACCACCATGCCTTCGCCTCCCGATTCCGTCACTTCCTCCCACCAGCGCGCCGCCGCCTCGCAGGCCGAGGCGTCGTCCAGAGCGAGGCGGCGCCAGCGCGTCGTCGTCATATTCTGCGCGCCGGTCTCCGCCAATGCCTCGGCGATCGACATGTGCCAGAGATGATCCTTGTCGAAATGCGTCGCGCCTTCGCTCGCCAGAAGATGAAACGGGGCGATGCGCAGATCGTCGAGCGAGCGAACCGGCCAGACATAGGGTTTCCAAGCCTCGCCATAGCGCGCCGCCTTTTCGGCGCGGATCGCGAACCTGTCGCGCAGCGCCTCGACAGGAACGCCGCGAGCCGCGGCGCGCGCGGCGGCGTCATGGGCGAGGGCGAGCCCGACGTAGCTCGCGGCGGCGACAGGCGCATATTGCTGCTCGATCAGCGCCGAGGCCTTGGCGGACCAGGGCATGATTTCCGTATCGAACAGGAGCCAGTCGGTCGCGAGCGTCTCCCAGAGGCGCGTGCTATCGCAGGCGGCGCGCAGCCGCGCGAGCAATGCCTCGCATTCGGCGGCGTCCGCGAAAAAGGCGCGGCCCGAGCGCGTCCAAATCTGGCCGCTTTCGCCGGAGAGGACGCCGAAGCGCAGCCGCGCCACATCGGCGTCGCGGCAGAGGGCGACGATGGCGCGCGAGCCCATGTGCTTTTCCTCGAGCACGACTTCCTTTTGGCCGCGCTCGCGGAAGAAAGCGAAGGCCTCCTCCGGGCGCTCGAGAAATCCGTCGCGCGCGCTCGTCTCCACCGGCGACATGGTCGGCGGAAGATAGACGAGCCATTGCGGCGCGAGGGCGAAACGGCTCATCGCTTCGAGCGCCGCCGCCGAATTCTCCTCGGCGACGGGAATCCGGCGCAGCAGCGTGGTGTCGATCCATCGCCGTCCCGACACATCGGCATGATCGAGCAGCCGATCCGCCTCGGCCTGCAAGGCCCGTGTCTCGGGCGCGGGGGCGAGCGGGCGCGCCGGCTCGCAATAGACGCGCGCCGCCGGAGCCTCGACCAGCTCCCGCTCCGGCCAGCGCAGCGCCGTGAGCTTGCCGCCGAAGACGCAGCCCGTGTCGACGCAGATCGTATTATTGACCCATTCCGCGTCCGGCGTCGGCGTATGGCCATAGACGATGGCCGAGCGGCCGCGATAATTCGCAGCCCAGTCGAGCCGCACCGGCAGGCCGAACTCATCTGTCTCGCCCGTCGTCTCTCCGAACAGAGCGAACTCGCGGACCGCGGGCGAGCCGCGGCCGATCATCTCCTCCTTCAGCCCGGCATGGGCGACGGCGAGCTTGCCGCCGTCGAGCCAATAATGGCTGCGGAGATCCGCGAGGAAAGTCTTCACGCGCTCTCGGAATTCGGCCGGCTCCTCGGCGAGCTGATCGATCGACTCCTGAAGCCCATGGCCGACCGTGACCTTTCGGCCTTCGAGCCAGCGCGACAATTTGCGGTCATGATTGCCCTGCACGACATAGGCGACGCCTGCCTCCTGCGCAGCCATGGCGAGGCGCAGAACGCCCGGAACATCCGGACCGCGATCGACGAGATCGCCGACGAAGACCAGCTTGCGGCCACGCGGCGCCGAGACGGCGACGGCGTCGCCTTCGCCCTCGACGACATAGCCGAGCGCTTCGAGCAGCCGCCGCAACTCGTCGAGGCAGCCATGCACGTCGCCGATCACATCGAAGGGGCCGACATCGTCGCGCTTGTCGGTCCACATCGGGCGGCGCTCGACGACCGCGGCCTCGATCGCCGCGACCGAGGACAGTTTCCAGATCTGCCGAAAGCCCTCATTGGCGAGGCCGCGCAGGCCGCGATGAATCTCCTGAATCATGCGCTGCGGCACGCCGGGGCCGAAATCGCGATCCGGCCGCGTCTTGTTCCGCTCGATGCAGACATCGAGGCCCGGATCGACGACGATCGCCACGGGCAGCGCATGCCAGCGGCGCGCGAGCTCGACCCAGGACTTGCGATCGGCGGCGCGCACATTGGTCGCGTCGATCACCGCGAGGCGGCGGTTCTTCAGCCTTTTCTCGGCAATGGCGGCAACGAGCGCGAAAGCGTCGGCCGAGGCGGATTGGTCGGTCTCGTCGTCGCAGACGAGACCGCGGCAATGATCGGACGAGATCACCTCCGTCGGCTTGAACCAGCGCGATGCGAAGCTCGATTTGCCCGCGCCCGTCGCGCCGATCAGCACGACGAGGCAGAAGTCGGGAATGTCCAGGAGAGTCGGAAGAGCCGCATTCATCTCGAGAACACCGCGACCTGAGTGACGGGGCCGAGGTCCGGGTGCTCCTCGCCTATGCCGGAAAAGCCGACCGAATAGCCATGGCTTTCGGCAATCGCCTGCGACCAATCATGAAATTGCGCGCGGGTCCATTCGAAACGATGGTCTGGATGACGGAAGGCTCCCGCCGGCAGGGCGTCGAACAAAGCGTTATATTCGGCGTTCGGCGTCGTCACGATCACTGTTTTGGGATGCGCCGCCCCGAAGACGATCTCGACCAGCGTCGGCAGACGATCGGCGTCGAGATGTTCGATCACCTCGACGAGGGCGACCGCGTCGACATCGGCCCAGCGCGCGTCGCGATAGGTGAGCGCGCCATGCAGCAGGCTCACGCGCTCCATGGAGGGGCCGCCGGCGCGATCGAGCTTCAGGCGCTCCCTGGCGCGCTCCAACGCGCGGGTGGAAGCGTCGAGGCCGATCACACGCTCGAAGCCGCGCTCCTTGACCAGCCGTTGCAGCAGCCGGCCTTCTCCGCAGCCGAGATCGGCGACGCTGCGCGCGCCCGCCTCCTTCAACAGACCGACGACGGCGTCGAGCCGCCGATCGTGCAGACGCAGCGGCGCCTCGAGCGCCTCCTCGCGGGGCGGCGCCTTTTCGTCCTCCAGACCCTCCTCAGCCTCAGTGTCCGGCGCGAGACGCGCGAGGGCAGCGCGCGCGAGGCTCCGCCGGTTCTTCAAAAAGCGCCGCGCGATCGTCTCCCGCTCGGGGTGCCCGGCGAGCCAGGCGCCGCCTTTGGCGATGAGCTTCTCCACCTCGTCGTCGCCGACCCAATAATGCTTGTCGGCGTCCATCGCCGGGATCAACACATAGAGATGACCGAGCGCATCGGCGAGGCGCAGCGTTCCCGCGAGCCGCAGCTCGACATAACGCGAGGGGCCATCCGCTCCCTCGACGCGGCGCGCCTCCACGGTCCAGCCGAGCGGCGCGAAGAGGCGCTCCAGCAAATCGCCGTCGCGCGGCGCGGGCAAAGGCGCGACGACGATCTCGAGCGGGATCGCCGTCGCCGCGAGTTCCGGCCGCTCGCGCGAGACGCCGGTCATCGCCGTGCGAAAGGCCTTGTTGAGCGCGACCGAGAGGAAGGACGACGCCGCATAGGGACGGTCGTTGACATATTGATCCGCGATCCCTTCGGCGCCGCCGCGGCCGCGCACGAGTGCGACCGGATCGAGGTCGAGGATCAGCGCCGCCTCGCAGCGTTCCGCCTCGGCCTGCGGGAAAAACACGGTTCCGCGTCCAAAGGAAAGCTCGATGTCATGGGCGCGATCGGGATGCTTCATCAGCAAAAAGCCGAGATCGGTGGCCGGCGCATGCGTGGTGGCGATGGACAAATACATGACGGATATCGAGCTTGCTCGGCAATGTGTTCGGCGCGGAAGCCTATAGCAGGCGAGCTTCCGCTTGTCTCGGCCGAGGGCGGCGAACGTGAGGCGGCGCTCGACGCCGATGACGCGCGGACCACCACGCCGATGGTCCACGATCTTGCGTCCAGGCGCCACCATGATGTATCAGTGTCACCATTGGACGGCGGTGTTGCCGGATAGGGTTTTTCGGTAGAATCAACAAGTTACGTGTCTATTGGTAGCGAGTCCCTCCACCGTACCCCTGCCCATGGCTAGGTCAGTGGCAGCTGGGCAGAGTGAAACAGCAAATCGCAAGTCTGCTCACTTGCCGTCGGTGAACCGCGGGGCCACGAGCTTCTCCAAAAACGGCCAGTTGAGCGCTTGGATGACCGCATCGAGTTCGCCGATCGGCGCGGGCTCCGGCTGGCGACGGGTGCCATATCGACGGCCGGTGCCCGCCTCCGCGTGCCCCATGAGATTATCCTTGATATGCTTTGGCGTTCCATTCGCTTTCATCGCATCCTCGAAATCATGCCGAAATGAATAAAGCATCTTGTCGTCGTCCGTGATTTTCAGCTCGCGGCGGCTGAAATCGCTCCAGAAGGCGGAGAACATCGACGCGACGAGCTGCGTCTCTTTTCCACGCTCCTCCACCGCACTCCATAGCGTGCGCCAACCCTTTCGCCGCGCGCGCTCCACCAAGTCGAGCAGGCCCTTGTCGAGAAATTCCCGACGGATCGGCATATAGCGCCGGCGGGCGAGTTCCTTGACTGTGCGCCCGCCCGCTGTCGTGATCTTGAAGCAAAGAATATCCGTGTCCGGATAGGGAACGATCGTATCCGGCCCGAGCTGAACGATCTCGGAGCTGATCAGCCCGTGCATGCAGGAGAGCGCCGGCAGCCAGAACTGCAACTCGCGTCCCGCTTTCGCGCGGCTGATGAGTTCTCCGCCAGTGAATATGCGATGACTGAAAATGCGTTGCAGCTCGTTCTTACCGTAGGGTTCGCGGTTGTCGTCGTCCTCTGGCACGTCGAGGTGGATATTGCCGCGGACCGCGCTATCGATCCACGCGTGAGACTCCGCCTCCGACAACAGGGTCGTGATGAAGGAGCATTTCTTGTTGATCGTCGCGATCTCGTATTTCCCGCTCGCCGACAAATGGGAGCGGAACGCGATGACGTGCTTGCGGGTGATTTCGCCTATGTCGACGATCTTCTGGGTCGTCTCGAATAGCTCTATCGTATTGGTCATCTCGCGCAGATACGCTTCGCGAACCGACTTCTTCGCCAGAGTTCGGCTTTCTTTCCATTTCTTCTGGCAGTCGGCCAATGTTTTGCCCACGCGCGACGCGGCGACCGCGGGAGCCACTATCTCCAAAGGCGCCGTCGACACGGCCTCGGCCGGTCGCGGCCTACGCCATCGGCCCGTGATTTCGTCCGGGTGAGGCCAGGCGACCACTTCGCCCCGCTCCCTGCGCCAGAATATGTCATCGAAGTTCAACTCCGCCTTGAGGCAGGCGGCGGCGAACGGAAGCAGAAATTCGGAAGTCGGGAGCATCGACACCCCGACCCGCCGAATGATGGCGTTCACGTTCTTGATACGTTCGGAAACGTAGCGATCTACGGTTATATCATCGAGGCGGCGCCGAAGGTCGATCTGTTCCTGGCAGAGCTTATCTTCGGACCACAGGTCCGAAGATCGCGCAGCATCGCCGAGGAGGATACGGCCGGAATAGCGCGGCAGGCGACGCTCCAGATCGTCCTGGATCAACCGGGCCTCGAACCATCGAGCGACCTCCAGCCAGTCGCTCGACGTCCAGTCGGACATATCCTGAAGCGAGACGGCCAAGCCGCCCTTGGCGCGCGCCTCCTCGAATTGCCGCTCGACGGCGGCATTGATCTTGGCCGCTTCTGAGAAGGCCGCGGCTTTGTCGGCTGTCCGCAGCGACCGCTGGATTCGCTCCCGGCCGCCGAAAGCGGCCACCAGATCGTCGGGGATCCGGCGCACGTAATGGAACTTGTCGCCACGCTTTGTGACATGGGTCGGGAGGGGCATTTCGTCGTCCATGTTATGCAAAATGTTATGCACTCGGCTTGTTTGCAAGCCGGCGGGACGACGATGCGCGTTGATTTTCCTCGGATTTTTGCCGCTTCGGGCTGGTCTGGCGCTCCCTACCGGACTCGAACCGGTGTTTTCGCCGTGAGAGGGCGACGTCCTGGGCCACTAGACGAAGGGAGCGGACGAGGGGGTCTATAGACTGCTCTGACCGGCCGAGCAAGAGGCTATCCGACAAAGCTTATCCGGCATCGGCCCCCGCCGATTGGCGGGGCCGATGCCGAGAGGTCAGCCTTCGTAATAATCCTTCACCAGACGGTCGAGCAGCCGCACGCCCCAGCCCGACGCCCAGCTCTGGTTGATGTCAGAGGCCGGCGAGCCCATGCCGGTCCCCGCTATGTCCAGATGCGCCCAGGGCGTCTTCTCGACGAATCGCTCCAAAAACTGCGCCGCCGTGATCGAGCCCGCGTGGCGGCCGCCCGTGTTTTTCATATCGGCGAATTTCGAATCGATGAGCTTATCGTAGACCGGCCCCATCGGCAGACGCCAGAGCTTCTCGCCGGTCGCCTTGCCCGCCTCGAGAATCCGGCCCGACAGTTCGTCGTTGTTGGAGAACAGGCCCGCATGCTCCTGCCCCAGCGCGACGAGAATCGCGCCCGTCAGCGTCGCCAGATCGATGATGAAGGCGGGCTTGTATTTGTCCTTCACGTGCCAGAGCGCGTCGGCGAGAACGAGCCGGCCTTCCGCGTCGGTGTTGATGATCTCGATCGTCTGGCCCGACAGCGAGGTGACGATGTCGCCCGGCCGCTGCGCCTCGCCCGAGGGCATGTTCTCGACGAGGCCGAGCACGCCGATGACATTGGCCTTGGCCTTGCGCGTGGCGAGCGCGTGGAGAAGGCCGGTCACGGCGGCGGCGCCGGCCATGTCGCCCTTCATGTCCTCCATGCTGGCGGCCGGCTTGATGGAGATGCCGCCGGTGTCGAAGCAGACGCCCTTGCCGACGAAGGCGATGGGCTGCGCGCCGGGGGCGCCGCCGTTCCAGCGCAAAACCACGACGCGGCTCGGATGGATCGAGCCCTGGCCGACGCCGAGCAGCGCCCGGAAGCCGAGGGCTTGCAACGCCGGCACGTCCAGGATCTCCACGTCCACGCCGAGATCGGCGAGCTTGGCGGCGCGGCGGGCGAACTCCTCCGGATAGAGCACATTGGCGGGCTCGTTCACCAGATCGCGGGCGATGACGACGCCCTCGGCGAGGCCGAGCGACTGCGTGATCGCGTCCCGCGCGGAGTCGGGATCGGCGATGGCGAGCGCGATGTCGCTGGCGCCCTCGCGTTCGGAATCGTCTTTCTTCTTCTTGGTGCGGTAGAGATCGAATTTATAGGCGCGCAGCTCGGCTCCGAGCGCGAGCTGGCCCGCCGCGGCGGAAGGATCGGCCGGGCGCTCGGGCGGATCGAAGACGATGAGCGCGGTCTGGCCTTGGCCGAGCTTGGCCGCCACCTGGCCGCCGAGGCCGAGGAAATCGTCGAAAGCCTCGGCCTTCTCGGCGGAGTCGCCCTCCGCCGCGGCGCCGACGCCGATGATCAGCAGGCGGCCGACCGAAGGCAGTCCGTGAGGGGCGTAGAGATCGAGCGAGGAGCCGCGCTTGCCGGTGAATTTCGCCGCCGCCGCGGCGCGGGTCAGCTGGGGGAGGGCCTCTTTCAGAATCGTCTCGGATTCGGAGCCGAAGCGGAGCTTGGCGCCGGCGAGGACGATGAGGACGAGAGGTCGGCCGCCCTCCTCCGGAGCCGTCGCGAGGCGCCGCTCCGCCTCGCCGAAAGACACTGCTTCAATTTTCACATAGGCGGACATTTCTGAACCTCTCACAGGGAAAACAGGCGCTTACCGCGGTTGCGCGGAGACGTTGCCGCACTATCGACCCGCCGCCGCGAAGGGTCAACGCTCGTCGTCGGCGGAAGAGTGCTCGCAACCGGCGCTTCGCCCAGGAAAAGCCTCGAGCCCAGGTCAGTTTCTGTCCGTCTGGGCGGCCCCTGGCGCCGGCCTCGGCTTGCGCGGCGCTGGCGGAGAGGCTAGCCAAGCGGCGCGGAACAGGGCGCGCCGGCGTGGCGCATGGGGAGGGGCGGCGACAGACGATGGCGATCGATTCTGCGCGACACGATTCTGCGCGACGAGCGCCGCCGTCGTCCCGTCGCGCGAGGTCCGCATGATCGGAGCCACGATCACGCGCTATCTCGCCGCGCGCTTCGCCAAGACGATCATGGCGATCTTCCTCACCATGTTCTGTCTCATGTTCGTCGTCTATTTCGTGGAGCTGCTGCGGCGCGCCGGCGACATTCCGCAGGCGGGCGCCGGCACGGTGGCGTGGATGACGCTCCTGCGCGTCCCGGCGACGGCGGAGATGATTCTGCCCTTCGCCGTGTTGTTCGGCTCCATGGCGACCTTCGTCGATCTGACCCGAAAGCTCGAGCTCGTCGTGGCGCGGGCCTCCGGCATGTCGGTCTGGCAGTTTCTGCTGCCGCCGGCGCTGGTCGCCGGGACCATCGGGATCGTCTCGGTCACGCTCTACAATCCGGTCTCGGCGAATATGAAGATGCGCTCGGATCAGATGGAGCTCGATCTCTTCGGCGTCGAAGGCAGCGTGCGCGTCGACCATGGCAAATGGTTCCGCCTCAATGGCGTCGACGGCCAGGCCATCATGCATGCGGTCAATGTGCGGGCGGGGGGCCTCGCGCTCGATGGAATCAGCGTCAATGTCTATCAGAAGGACGGCGTCTTCCTCGAGCGCGTCGAGGCGGCGCGGGCGCGGCTGCTGGCCGGCGTCTTCGTGCTCGAGGACGCCCGCGTCAGCGCGCCGGGCGAGGAATCGCGCGCCGTCGGCTCTTATCTTCTGGCGACCGATCTGACGCCCGAGCAGCTCGCCTCGGCGGCGACGCCGCCGCAGGGGGCGCCCTTCTGGGACCTGCCGCGGCTCGGCGACAGCACGCGCGACGCCGGCCTCGATCCGACCGGCTACACGCTGCAGTTTCAGATGCTTCTGGCGCGGCCATTGCTGCTCGTCGCCATGGTTCTCGTGGCCGCTTCCTTTTCGTTAAGATTCTTTCGATTCGGCGGAATCGCGCGGACCATTTCGGGTGGCGTCGCATCGGGCTTCGTGCTTTATATCGGCACGAAAATCTTTTCCGATCTGGGTGGCGCAGGCGTTATCAGCCCGCTCGTCGCTGCTTGGTCGCCTGCTCTCGTCGGAAGCATGTTGGGTGCGCTCGCTCTCTTGCATTCGGAGGACGGCTGATGGGCCTGCGCCGTCGTCGCCGCACTCGCGAACATAGGCCAAGCGTGGAGCGCCTCCGCTCCGCGCCAGCCCTGTCGCGTCGCATCTCCAAGGTCCTGCCCGTCCTTTTTCCGGCCCTCGCGGCCTTGCTCGCCGCCGCGTCCATCGCGCAGCCATCGGCGGCGCGCGCGCAGCCCTTGGCCGCGCCGCCGGCGGAGAGCGCGCAGCGCATGGTGGTGGAGGCCAAGGAGCTCGCCTATGACGAGCGCCGCAATGTGGTCACCGCGCATGGCGCGGTGCAGATCTATTACAAGGGACGGGTGCTGGAGGCGGATCGCGTCATCTATGACCGCAATGCGCAGCGCGTCTTCGCCGAGGGCCACGCCAAGCTGACCGAGAAGGACGGAACGGTCGCCTACGCCGATCGCTTCGACTTCACCGACGACTTCAAGAACGGCTTCATCGACAGCCTGCAGGTCGAGAGCGCCGAGAGCACGCATTTCACCTCGCCCCACGCGGAGCGCACGGGCGAGACCATGACCTTCGAGCAGGGCTCCTATACGGCCTGCGACGCCTGCCAGGACGATCCGAGCAAGCCGCGGTTGTGGATGGTCCACGCCAAGCGCATCATCCACGACAATGACGAGAAGGTGATCTATTACGAGGACGCCTCGCTCGAAATATTCGGGACGCCGATCGCCTATCTGCCCTATTTCTGGTCGGCCGACCCTTCGGTGAAGCGTAAGTCTGGCTTTCTCAACCCGCAGATGACCTATCGGCAGCAGCTCGGCTTCGGCGTCGGCCTTCCCTATTATTGGGCGCTCGCGCCGGATTACGATCTCACCATCACGCCGACCGGCTTCACGCGGCAGGGGCCGTTCCTCTCGGCCGAGTTCCGCCAGCGGATGGAGAACGGCTCCTACATCATCCGCGCCGAGGGCACGCATGTCAGCGACCCCAGCGCCTTCACCATTGCGCCCTATGGGGCGCGCAACGAGCGTTGGCGCGGCTCGATCTATTCGAACGGCGAATTCGCGCTCAACGACAATTGGCGCTTCGGCTGGGACGTCACGGCGCTCAGCGATCGTTATTTCCTGCAGGACTACAAGCAGTACAACAGCTTCCTGCAGAACTACTTCTTCCGCGAGGCGTCCTCCACCGCCTATCTGACGGGGCAGGGGCCGCGCAGCTATTTCGATTTGCGCGGCTATTACTTCCAGGGCCTGTCGGCGACCGACGTGCAGGCGCAGCAGCCGATCGTGCATCCGCTGCTCGACTATAATCGCGCATTCGACGTCGACCCGGCCAAGACCTTCGGCGTAGGCGGCCAGATCACGCTGGACGCCAATTTCACCAGCACCTCGGCCAGCATCGCAAATTACGAGTCGATTCAGCCGCGCACGCTCGATTCGGTCTACGGCCTCTACAATGTCTGCCAGCTCTACTCGCCCTCGGCGGACCCTTATAAGAGCGGCTGCCTGCTGCGTGGCGTCGGCGGCAATTACGTGCATGCGACGGCGATGGCCTCCTGGCAACGCCGGATCATCGATCCGCTCGGCGGCGTCTGGGCGCCTTTCGCCTTCACGCGCGTGACGGGCTCTTATCTCAACTACGACACCAATAATTCCTACGCCGCCTACAACAGCTATTGGCAGCCGATTCCCAATTCGGCGCAATCGCTGTTCGTCAACGGCTCGGACAGCGTGTTTCGCGGTCAGGCGACGCCGGGCGGCGGCGTCGAATGGCGCTATCCCATTCTGGCGCGCAGCAATCTCGGCGACCTCGTCGTCGAGCCGATCGCTCAGCTGGTGGCGCGGCCGGACCAGACGTCGATTCCCTCGCTCGTCAATATGGACGCGCAGAGCCTGGTCTTCGACGATTCCAACCTGTTCGAATGGAGCAAATACTCCGGCTACGACCGTTTCGAGACCGGCACGCGCGTCAATTACGGCGGCCAGGCGACCATGACCTTCGCCAATGGCGGCTTCGTCAACGCGCTCGCCGGCCAGTCGCGGCAGCTCGCCGGCAAGAATGGCTATTCGACCGCGGATGCGGCCAATGTGGGCCTCTCCTCCGGCCTCGACACGCGCACCTCGGACTGGGTCGGCCGCCTCGCCGTCGCGCCCTCCTCATTCTTCAGCATCGTCGGCAAGGGGCGCTTCGATCCAGACGGATTGCGCGGCCGGCGCATAGACGTCGTCGCCTCGTTCAAGCTCGATCCGCTCACGGTCAATCTGCAATACGCCAATTACGCGTCGCAGCCGGTCATCGGCTTCGACCAGCGCCGCCAGGGTCTGTCCGTGAACGGCCGCTACGATATCACCAAGAATTATTTCCTCACCGGCTCCGCCACCTTCGACATGAGCCGCTATCTCTACAATTCCTTGACCATATCTCCGGCGAGCAATATCACGCTGACCGGCAGCACCATCACGGGATCGGCTCCTCTGTTCTCGGTCGCCGCGCTCGGCCTCGGGGGCGGCTACAAGGACGACTGCACCACTTTTTCGATCAATTATTCGTCGGTCTTCCAAGGGAACACCTCGACGGGGCTCTCGCGGAACCAGACGATCATGGTGTCGTTGCAATTGCGCACGCTGGGCGACGCCAAGTTCAACTATGGGCTCGGCTCGCTCCAGCTCAACGACGGCGTGCGCACTCAGCCCTGACGAGCGAAGGTCGCTCCGAACCCCCTCGAGGAGATTCCCCATGCCGAAGCGGCTCGCCCAATTTTTCGACCGAAGCGCCGTGGCCGCGGTCGTCGTCGGCCTGATCGCCGTCGCCGCGCCGCTGCGCGCCGAGACCGCGGTTCCGCAAAAGGCCGAGATCGAGAAGATCGTCCACGACTATCTGATCGCCAATCCGGAGGTGATTCGCGACGCCATCGACGAGCTCGACCGCCGCCAGAAGGTCGCGGAGGCCGACTCCCGGCAGAAGGCCGTCAGCCAGAGCGCCGACAAATTGTTCAGCTCCGTCAATCAGGCGGTGATCGGCAATCCGTCGGGCGACGTCACTCTGGTCGAGTTCTTCGACTACAATTGCGGCTATTGCAAACGCGCGCTGGACGATGTCGCCAAGCTCATCGACGGCGACCCCAAGCTGCGCGTCGTGCTGAAGGACTTTCCCGTGCTCGGCGCGGGCTCGGTCGAGGCGGCCGAGATCGCGACGGCGCTGCGCCTGCAGTTCAAGCCGGATAAATTCTACGAGTTCCACCGCAAGCTGCTCAACACGCGCGGCGCGGTCGGCAAGGCCCAGGCGATCGCCGTCGCCAAGGAGCTCGGCGCCGACACCGCCAAGCTGGAGAAGGACGCCAAGAGCCCCGAGGTCAAAGCCTCGATCAAGGAGGTCATGGAGCTGGCCGACGGCCTCAGCCTGACCGGCACGCCCTCCTGGGTGCTCGGCAAGGAGGTCATCGTGGGCGCGGTCGGCTATCAGCAGCTCAAAGCCAAGATCGACAATACGCGCAAATGCGGCAAGACAGTCTGCTGACGGAGGCGAGACAGTCTGTTGCCGGGGGCGAGACTGTCGCTCACGGCGGCAAGACTATCGCTCACGGCGGCAAGACTGTCCGCTGACGCGGCGCGGTCGACGGAGGCGGGGCTTCCTTCGCGGCGGCAATAAGGCTAGAAGAGGCTCCGCCGGCGCGGCGCGCGCCCTTCGTTCAGGACCCTCATGCCCGCCGTCCACGTCCTCAATGGTCCAAATCTCAATCTGCTCGGGACGCGCGAGCCCGACATTTACGGCCGCGCGACCCTCTCCGATATCGAGGCCCGGCTGGCCGAGATCTGCGCCGCCCGTGGGATCGCGCTCGTGTTCCGGCAGTCCAACCACGAGGGCGACCTCGTGGACTGGATTCAAGAGGCGGGCAAAGCGGGGGCGTCGGTGATTCTCAACGCCGGGGCTTTCACCCATACGTCCATCGCGCTCCACGACGCCATCAAGGGCTCGGGAGCGGCGGTCGTCGAAGTGCATCTCTCCAATGTGCATGCGCGGGAGAGCTTTCGGCGTCACTCCTTCATCGCGCCCGTGGCTCGCGGCGTCATCGCCGGTTTCGGAGCCGATTCTTACGTTCTGGCGCTGGACGCTTTATTCGATCGAGAAGAAAGAAAGACCTGAGCAATCATGGCGCGCAAAGTTCAAACTCGTCGCCCCTCCGCCCCCGCCGCAAAACCGAAAGCCGCCGCCAGAGCCGCCGGCGGCGTCGACGCCGATCTGCTGCGTGAGATCGCGCGCCTGCTCGGCGAAAGCGATCTGACCGAGATCGAGGTCCAGAAGGGCGATCTGCGCATTCGCGCGGCGCGCGCGGTCCCCGCGCCGGCCCATGCGACCATCGCTCTGCCGGCCTATGCGCCGGCCCCGCTCGCTCCGCCGGCTCCCGCCGCGCGTCCGGCGCCGGCGCCCGCCGCCGCTCCGGCCGAGCACGCCGACGCGCTGAAATCGCCGATGGTCGGCACCGCCTATCTGCGGTCGAGCCCGGACGCCAAGCCTTTCGTCGAGGTCGGAGCGCGCGTCACCGCCGGCGACAAGCTGCTGCTCATCGAGGCGATGAAGACCTTCAATGATATCGTCGCGCCCAAGGGCGGCGTGGTGACGGCGATATTGGTCGAAGACGGACAGCCGGTCGAATATGGCGAACCGCTCCTCGTGATCGAATAAAGCGGAGCGCGTATGTTCGACAAAATCCTCATCGCCAATCGCGGCGAAATCGCGCTGCGCATTCTGCGCGCGGCCAAGGAGCTCGGCATCGCCACTGTGGCCGTGCATTCGACGGCCGACGCCGACGCCATGCATGTCAAGCTCGCCGACGAATCGGTCTGCATCGGGCCGCCGGCGGCGCGCGAATCCTATCTCAACATTCCGGCTCTGCTCTCGGCCTGCGAGATCACCGGCGCGGACGCGGTGCATCCGGGCTATGGGTTTCTGTCGGAGAACGCCCGCTTCGCCGAGATCGTCTCCGAGCACGGCCTCACCTTCATCGGCCCCAAAGCCGAGCATATTCGCCTGATGGGCGACAAGATCGAGGCCAAGGCGACGGCGCGACGCCTCGGCATCCCCTGCGTGCCGGGCTCCGACGGTCCGATCACCGACGACCGAGAGGGCGCGAAGGTCGCCGCGGCGATCGGCTATCCCGTGCTGGTGAAGGCGGCCTCCGGCGGCGGCGGCCGCGGCATGAAGGTCGCGCGCAGCGAGGCCGAGCTGCACTCCGCCCTCGCCACCGCGCGCGCCGAGGCGAAGGCCGCCTTCGGCGACGACACCGTCTATCTCGAGAAATATCTGGACAAGCCGCGCCACATCGAGATTCAGGTGTTCGGCGACGGCAAGGGGCAGGCCATTCATCTCGGCGAGCGCGACTGCTCGCTGCAGCGCCGCCACCAGAAGGTGTGGGAGGAGAGCCCGTCGCCCGCGCTCAATGACGAGCAGCGGGGCGAGATCGGCGAAATCTGCGCCAAGGCGATGCGCGAGCTGCGCTACGCCGGCGCCGGCACCGTCGAATTTCTCTATGAGAACGGCTCCTTCTACTTCATCGAGATGAACACGCGCATCCAGGTCGAGCACCCGATCACCGAGATGGTCACCGGCGTCGACCTCGTCAAGGAGATGCTGCGCATCGCGCTGGGCCAGCCGCTGCGCCTGAAGCAGGAAGACATCCGCCTGACCGGCGCGGCCATCGAAGTGCGCATCAACGCGGAGAACGCGGCGAAGAACTTCATGCCGAGCCCGGGCCTGGTGTCGCAGCTCGTGGTGCCGGGCGGCCCCGGCGTGC
>NZ_DATBQF010000038.1:0-28269 GCF_036560965.1 Methylosinus sp.
TGATCTTTTCCCGCAGCAGCGCGATCGCGCGGTTTTCTGCCCGCACCTCCTCGGCGAGGTTCTCGATTTCGCTCGAGCGCGCCACGAGCGGCGCGAGGTCGAAGCCGAAAGCGTCCGCTATCGCGCCCCCCTGCCCTTTCCGGGCGAAGCGTTTGCCGTTCGGCGAATCGCGGCGGATGATCAGTCCGGCGTCGACCAGACAGGCGAGATGCCGCCGTAGCGTCGCCGCCGCCATGCCATGGGCGCGGATCGACAGTTCTTTGTTCGAGGGAAACACGACGATGCCGCCGGCGGCTCCGGCCGCTTCCTCGGATCGCGCGTCATTCCCGGGCAATGAGAGCGCCGTCTCCTGGTGAAAGCTCAGCAGCGCGTGCAAGACGGATAGCGCGCGCTCGGTGACGCCGAGCGGCTCTTTGGCTTCGGTGAGCGCGCGAAACAGCCGCCATTTATGGACGACTGTTTCGGATGCGCCCTGCTTTGCGGCGAAATTTTCGGTCGCGGTCTGGCTCGCCACCATGGCAAGCGACAGCGGCCGCCGCCCGAATGGCGTCGTTGGACGTGTCTGCATGATCCTTTGCCTCGTTCAGGCAAAAGAAATCCGCTCGCCGAAACGGCGCCAAAATGCTTGACAGCGATTTGCGGAAGTGTGATTCTCTCAGTTGCTACACATTGAGAAGGGCTTCCGGGGCGTGATCGTTTCGGGGGCCTTTTTCTTTTGCTGGGTTCTCCTCTCGCCGACTCTCACACGCCTTTCGTTCCGCCGTCGCCGGCGTCGTAGGAACGATATTCCTCGAGCAATTCGGGCAGGCGAGCGGCGAGGAACTGCGCAAATGCGCTTCCATCCGCTTTTGCCAGCGTCACTCTGACATCGCGCTCGGAGGCGCGAATTTCCGCGACCGATTGCCCCGCGGAGTTCTTGATCTCAATGATCGGGCGGGCAGGCCGCGGCTCCGCCTCGGCCCGCTTCGCAGCGGCGAGCGCCCGCGCGAAACGCGCGTCGCCATCGAACGACGAGAAGGCGGGGAGGACGGTCGCCGCCCGCGCCCGCTTCAGCGCCGGAGCATCACGCAACAATTCGGCGAATTCCTGCCAACGGCCCCGGCCGATCCTCGGGGCCTTTCCGATCGCTCGAACGACATCATCCGGCACCGCCTTGGCGACCGATATCAGCTTGGAAGCCTCGGCCCTGTCGATCGCGAGCGCCTGCTGAATGACCGAGCGACTGCGCCCAGCGCTCTCCAGCCGCCAGGCGAAGACCGCACGCTCGATGAAGCTCAAATCCTCGCGCGCCGAATTTTCGACGCCCTGCGCAATGACGAGATCATCATCCCCGAGCGCTCGAATAATCGCTTTCACCGGACGGCCGAGCTGGAGCGCGGCGCGAATGCGACGATGACCGAAGGCCGTCTGATAGCGATCGGGCAGGGAGGGGTTGACACGCAGCAAGACGGGGACTTCCTGCCCACGATCGCCGATCGATTGTTTCAGCGCCTCGAAGGAGGCGTCCTCCTCCTGCGGGAAGCGATCAGCGAAAGGGGAGGGGTCGACCAAGCCGGGGTCGACATCGACCACCTGCTCGCCAGTGGCGATACGCGCCCGCAGCGTTTCGTTTTCCCGCTCTATGTCGGAAAAGGTCTCCTTCATCGAGCGCACCGCCCCCGCCGCGACGCGACGCGGCTCCCGATTGTTGTCAGCAGACAACATCGGGGCAGGGGACTGCGCGAAGAGGGATCGAATCGTATCCGTGCGCTTGCTCATCGACGCCAGACCTTCTCCATGAGGCCGAGGATTTCGCGATTGACGCCGTTGACCGATTCGAGCCCGCGCTCGAAAGCAGCGCGGCCTACCGAACCCCTTTCGAGTTCGTAGAGCGATTGCTTGGTGAGCCCGGCATTGGCGATCGCCGTCGACTTCCACACCGTCGCGCCCAGCACATCCTCGTCGAAGAGATTGCGCAGCAGAGCGACGATCTGAGTTTCCGGCACATCATTGGGGTCGTGCCGGGTCACGACGTATCGGATGAAGTCGTAATCCAGCTGGCCGCCCGCCTCCTCGATGACCGTCATGACGTCCGACGTCATGAGCAGAAATTGATTCATCGAGGCGACATCCACCATCTGCGGATGAATGGTCACGAGCATGGCGGTCGCCGCATTCAGCGCGCCCATCGTGAGATAGCCGAGCTGCGGTGGACAATCGATCACGACAACGTCGAAATCGTCGGCGACCTCGGCGATCACGCCGCCGACCCGGCGAAAAAACAGATCGCCGCCCCGCAGCGACCGCTCCGCCATGGCGCGCGGTGTGTGATGCTCGAATTCCATGAGCTCGAGATTGCCGGGAACCAGCGAAACTCCCGCGAAATAGGTCGGCCGCACCACTTCCCGCATCGGCCGGCGCGCCTCGTCATAGCGAATCGCGCCATAGAGCGTCTCCCCCTCGCCGATGTCGAACTCCGGCTGATAGCCGAACATGGCCGAGAGCGAGGCCTGTGGATCGAGGTCGATGGCCAGCACCCGATAGCCCTCGAGCGCTAGAAACTGGGCGAGATATAGCGAGGTCGTGGTCTTGGCCGAACCTCCCTTGAAATTAGCGACAGCGATGACCTGCAATTTATCGCCAGGACGCCGATGCGGCAAAAAGCCGATCGCCTCCTTCGGCCGCGCACCGGCGAGATAGACGCGCAGTTCACCGACCTGGGCAGGCGTGTAGGATCGTCGGCCGCCGCCCGTCATTGCAGGCGTCGGGCCGAGTCCGTCGAGCGACAATTGCCGGAGATAGCCGTCCGACACGCCGAGAAAGCGCGCAACCTCCCCCGACGAGAAGGAACGTAGCGTTTTTCGCGCTGCCGGCGGAAACAGCGTGGCGCTCAACGCCTGCATCTGCCCCGACAAGACTCTCGCATGGCGGCTCATTCGCTGAAGAGCGCTCTCCGGTGCCGAATAGGGCAGGGCGTCCAGTTTGCTCATCACAGAAAACGGTTCCTAAGCGTTAAACGGCAAATTTCCGTCTGCGAATAGAGGCCGATTCTCAATTCTTTGCAAGTTGAATTGAGTTAACCGAATCCTAATGGCCCTCGAGCCAGCGCGATGCGACACATCGGTCCGAACGTTGGAATCCGCGACGAGGCGGCGGGCAAATCGAACCGGCCGACAGACCCTCATAGCGGCCGAGTCGAGAACTCGAGTCGACAGCCATTGCACACTTTCGATGTCTACGGGTCTCATGGGACCTCTCCGCGACGCCCGCCTGTCCTCCGATGTGTCTTCAAAATGGCAATGCTTTTTGGCTTTGCCGGCGAATTCGAGGCCTTTCGTCGCATCGCGCCCGAATAGGGATGGTTCGGTGCGCCAAACGGGAGCGGGCTCTCGAAACTCGACCATTGCTGTTCCGCCTGCACATTATCGGACATCATTCGACTGCCGACATGCACGGCGGTTTCCGTAATATTCTGAATACAAAAACGCCGTCCCGTGCGTCCCTCTCGCAAGAATCGATGAGCCGTTTCCCGCCTCGGCCCTCCCGTCCGCTTCGACAATCCACACCTGAATGGCCGACGGCACCCCCGGCTGTGTGAAAACGCCTTTGATACCATGCTTTTCCGGGGATTTGCCGCGAGATCTCATGAAGTGCTTTGTCGAAGGGGCGGATCGGGGGCAGAGCGCGCTTTTTCCGAAGTGCCTGGATGATTGATCGGCGAGAACAATCCCGTTCGTGCAATCGATGTTTTCGTCGACGAGCTCGATCTGGGTGCGCTGACCGCGACGACTTCGACAGCTCGGCGTTGCTCGGCTTCGAGAAGGCGCTCGTGCTCCCAGCGAGCGACTCGCCGCTGGGTGCTAGGCGTGCTTTGAGACTTGATCGCGCAAGCGCCGCAGGAGCTGGTCCAGTAGCGGCGCAGAGTGAGCCCGTTTTCCTCGCGCGTGAACCGATAGATCAGGCGTTCCTCGCGTCGCTCCATCGGCGTCCGCTGATTACAAAAACGGCATGTCTGCCTTCAGCATCGCCTTGGCGCCGAGCGAGTCTCTATATACTGTGACTTTATAACGGCTTGACCCTCCGCCGTTGAATCCGTAATCGCGAGCGGCGACCAGCCGCTCACAAACATCGGCGAGATATGCCTGCTCGAAGCAATGCGCGGTCGACGCGCAAATCCTCCTCTGTACTCCAGCCGTCTATCGCCGCCGTTTTCGCCTTCGCCTATCCGGCGGCCGCGCAGGAGATGCTCCCGAGCATCGAAATCGGCGCCTCGACGGACGCCGCGCCGGCCCGCGCGACAAACGCTCCGCCGGCGCCGCAGCTCGCCCGGCCGGATCTCCAGCCCGACAATGTGGCGAACGCGGCGCGCGTCGCCACCAGCAGCCGGTCGCATACTCAGACATTCACGCGGCAAGACATAGAGGAGCTGAACCCGCAGGACGTGTTCGGCCTGCTGCGCAACGCAACGAGCATTCTCGTCACCTATCAGGGCCGCAAATTCCCGAATAATCTGAAATTCCGCGGCGACGGCAACTTCGGCTTCATCGTCGACGGCGCCTATGTGAGCGCCCAGACCGCCGGGCTGATGATGCAGTCGCTGCCCGTGTCGGCGCTCGATCAGGTCGATGTCGTGCGCGATGCTTCGGCGCTGACGCTCGGCCCGCTCGTCGACTTCGGCTCCTCCTCGGGCGCGTTGAACAGCGGCTTCGTCGTCGTGCGCACACATACGCCGCAGGAGACCGAAATGGGCCTGCGCACCGCCGTGCAGACCTATGGCGGCGTGCTCGGCAGCGCCTATGGCGGCTATGTATTCGGCAGAAAGCCCGGTGAGATTCCAGCCTTCATCTCCGGCTTCATCCAGAAGAGCTCCGACGACGGGCCGGCGAACCGCTCCAATTGGAACGACACTGTCGTCGGCCTGCTCAAAGGCGGCTTCACCGCCGGCCCGCTCGACACGAGCTGGACCTTGTTTCAGTCGAGCACGCGCTATGGCTTTCAGCAGGGAACCTTCGGGGAGCAAACGGCGAGCACGCTCGCGCAGAAATGGGGCTACTCGCCGATCGAATCGACATTCCTCTCCTGGAATTCGACGTTCCGCTGGGACGAGCGCAATGTCAGCCTGCTCACGCTCGCCTATACGCGGACCCAGGACAGCAACTATCTCGCCTCCTTCACCTCTCCCAATGTGACGGTCGCCAATGAGACGGGGTACACAGGCCAGATCAACGCGCGGCACAGCTTCACCTATGACGGCACGCTGGCGCAGCTCGGCCTGCAATATGTGAACTGGTCGAGCCCCAGCGGACAGACCAATTACGCGGGTTATGCGCGCAAGGAGGATACGCTCAGCGGCTATGGCAATTTCGAGCAGAAGCTGCTCGCGGATCGCCTCATCCTCGACGCGAGCTTCCGGCTCGACAATCATTTCGATTACGTCGGCGTCGATCAGGGCGGAACGACGAAATATTTCTACAACCGCGGCTTCCCGCTCGCGGTGAATTATGCGGGCGGCGCCACGGTGAAGCCGTTGCAAGGATGGGGGCTCGGAGAAATCGGCGCTCCTCTCGGCGCCGTCAATCCGCTCGAGGGCCTCGCCAATGTGTCCTTCAGCGGCCGCTATTCGCATACCGAGCAGAGCGACATGTCCGGCATTATCGCGGACACCAATGTCACTCTGCAGCCGGAGAAGCAGGACAAATACGAAGCAAGCGTCAAGATCCCGGTCTTCCGCTGGTTCATGCCGGAGGTGACCTATTTCGACACCGAGATTCAAAACAACAAGCAGCCTTCGCGCACCGTCACACTGAACGGCAATAATGTCACCGTCTGGACGCAGGGCGACACCTCGCGCAAGGGAATAGAGGCTGTCGCCGCCGGCGTGCTGCTGCAGGACGATATTCTCGGCAAGACGACCTATCGCAGCAGCTACACCCGGCTGACCGAGGCCTACAGCCACTCGCAGGGAACCTATGACTGGTTGAACCCCTATCGCTTCCAGACTCCCAGAACGCAGATCAACTTCGCGCTCACCCAGGCCTGGGATCGGTTCACCGGCACGGTCGCCCTCAACCATGTCTCCATGTACTGGTCCAATGGCTTCGCCGCCGACGGCCTCTATCACCAGGTCGGCAACTACACGACGCTCGACGCGAACATCGCCTATAATTTCCAGCTCATGGATTGGGACGCGCGGCTCAGCTTCTACGGCCGCAACATCACCAACAAGCGCTACGAGTCGATCTACACCTATAAGGCCTGGGGCGCGGTCTGGGGCTCGGAGCTGAAGCTCTCCTGGGGCGAGCATTCCTCGCCTGCGCCGCTTCCGGGCATGGCGTGGCTGGCCGCGGCCGCCGACCAGCCGTCTCCCTGGAGCGGGCTCTACGCCGGCCTCAACGTCGGCGGCGTCTTCGGCGACGGCCATGGGGTCAACACGGTTCCCGGCACCTCCACCATCCTCGGCGACGGCGGCGACGACAAGGGCGCGGGTGCCGCGCGCCCGGCGACCTTCTTCGGCCGCGCGAGCGCCTCCAGCGCCGCGAGCACGATCCCGATGGGAATCGGCGGCGGGCTCGGCGGCGCGCAGCTCGGCTACAATTGGCGCTTGCGTCCCGAGGTGATTGGCGGCTTCGAGGCCGATCTGCAGGGGGTGGCGGGGGCGAGCGCGTCGGGCTCCGCGTTGCGCTCGGCGACCGAGCCTGTCACCGGCGCGACTGTCGTGACATCGACCAAGGCGACAAAGAGCCTATCCTATCTCGGCACGGCGCGCGGACGCATCGGCTATCTCGTGACGCCGACGCTGCTGCCCTATCTCACCGCGGGTCTCGCCTATGGCGAAGGCGGCTTCTCGACCTCCTTGACGCAGGTCTCCGCCTCTGCGTCCTTCGCGCCGAATAGCGGAACCATCGGCTCCTCTTCGATCCGCGTCGGATGGGCCGCGGGCGCCGGCGGCGAATGGATGTTCCAGCAGAACTGGAGCGCCAAGCTGGAATATATCCGCTACGACCTCGGCAATCAGGGCGCCTATGGGAACATGGGCGGCTACAATCTCACCGCGGCCGGCAATCCGGGCCTCTATGCATCGGCGGTGATCTCGTCGTCGCGTCTCGCCGGCCATATCGTGCGCGCCGGCGTCAACTATCACTTCGAATAGGAGGGCCTCTCGCCAGCGTCGAGCAGGCGAGCTTCCCCGCATGCGAGCAACGAGAAAGCCGGCGTCGCGCCGGCCCGAATTGGAGGCCGCCGAGCCATGACGACAGTTTCGCTTCCCTCCCGCCGCGGCTTCCTCGAAAGCTTTGGAGCCGGAGCCGCCGCCGCGCTGCTGCCGGGCGCGGGCCACGCCGCCGACGAACGGCGGCCCGTCACCGTGCTGACCAATCACAATGACGACACGCTGTCCCTGTTCGAGAAAGGCTTCGAGAGGGCCTATCCGCAATACAGGCTGAAATTCGTCTGGCTCATGCCGCCGGATGCGATGCGATATTTGCGCGACGCCTCCAATCCGAGCCCGGATGTCTGGTGGCAGGCCGCGCCGCACAATCATCTGGCCGATATGGCGAAGCAGAGCTTCATGCAGCCACTCGGCCTGCCGAAGGACGGGCTCCCCGCCGCCATCGGCGCGCTGCCGCTGGAGGGCGAAGGCGATCTCTTCCACGCCTCGCAGCTGACGGCCTTCGGCTTTTTCGTCAACAGCCGGGCGATAAAGGCGCAGAACCTCCCCTGGCCGGAGGACTGGCCGGTCCTGGCCGGCCCCGCCTACGCGGGCAAGCTCGCAATGTCCGATCCCTGGACCGTGCGCTTCGGCAGCCAATTGCTCGACGTCGCCACGCGATCCTTCGGCTGGGAGGGTGGCTGGGCCCTGCTCTCCGCCATCGCCGGCAACGCCGTGCTGATGCAAAAGGGTCTGCGCGACGAGGTGATCTCCGGCCGCCAGCCCGTGGCGCTGCACATAGACACCGTGCCCAACGCGGAACAGCGCTTCCGGCAACCGATGGAGCGTGTCTATCCCAAGCATGGCGCAATCGTGAACGCCGGCTATATCGGCCTTCTGAAAAAATCGGCCGATGTGGACGGCGCCCGCGCCTTCGCAAGCTATGTTCTCTCCGCCGAGGGACAGGCGCAGCTTCCCAAGAGCGACCTGCCCCGTTTACCGGTTCGGCCCGAGGTCTATGCGACGCTGGGCGCGAGCCAATTCGATCCCTTCGCCGCGCAGGCGGCCGGACAAATCGCCTATCAGCCGACCGATGACGCCGCAGGCCGCTCCACGGCTTTGGCGGCGCTCTTTGCCGGCCTGACGCAAGACAAAGCGCTGCTGGAGACGCTCTGGGGCCGCGTGCATGCGGCGGAGGCCGCTGGCCGCAGCGCCCTCGTCGCCGATGCGCGGCGCGCGCTGGAGGAGGCGCCCGTCGCCGCGGATTTCTGGATGGACGAGGCGTTGGCGAGCGCCTTTCGTCCACCCCGCCGCGCCGAAGCCGCCAGCCCCGGGACCGGACCGCAGGACGGCGCCGGACGCGCCTCCCCTCCCGAACAGGCGCAAGTCATTCCCGGCCAGCCGAATGGCCTCGCCATTCCGGAGGCGGCCAAGCCCCATGTCGAAAAATGGCGCGCCGCCTGGCGCGACAATCAGGCGCGCGCGATGCGTCTGCTCGACGCGGCCAAAGCATGATGCGGCTCGCCGTTCTGGTCCTCGCCGCCTTCGTCGCCGCGCAGAGCGCCGCGGCGCGAGCGCAAGAATTTCCGCGTGAGGCCTTCACCCATCCCGTCGCCGGACTAGACGAGGCGGCCGAAGAGATTTTCTACCGCGGCCGCATCGAATTCATGCGCTCCTGGGCCTTTCCGCCCGCCGGCGGCGAGGCCTCCGGGCTCGGGCCGCTGTTCAACCGAATCTCCTGCGCCGCCTGCCATCAGAAAAACGGTCGCGGTCGTCCGCCCGACGGGCCGAACGACCGCATGTTGTCCATGCTGGTTCGGCTCTCCGTGCCCGGAGAGGCGCCGCATGGCGCGCCGAAGCCGCATCCGGCCTATGGCGGACAGCTGAACGAGGAAGGCGCGCCCGGCGTGCCCGGAGAAGGGCGCGCCGCCATATCATGGGAGGAGACGACGACGACACTCGCCGACGGCGCCGTCGTTTCCCTGCGCCGACCGCATATCGAATTCGTCGATCTCGCCTATGGGCCGATCGACGGAGCGCTCGTCTCGCCGCGCGTCGCGCCCGCCGTTTTCGGCGACGGATTGCTCGAGGCCGTCCCCGTGGCGGCTCTGAAGCAGATCGCGGCCGAGCAGCCGGCGCATGGCGTTCACGGCGTTCTGAACGAGGTCCATGACGTGATTTCCGGCCAAACGACTTCAGGTCGCTTCGGCTGGAAGGCGAACAGCCCCAATTTGAAGCAGCAGATCGCCGAAGCTTTCATCGGCGATCTCGGCGTCACCACCGAGCTCTTTCCCGAGGATCAATGCGCCGAGCCGCAACAGGCCTGCCGCGACGCGCCGAAATCGAAAAACCGGCCGGAGCTGTCGTCCGACCGCCTCGCCGACATCGATTTCTACAACGCTCATCTCGCCCCGCCGGAGCGACGCGACGCCGCCGATCCGCAGATCCTGCGTGGAGAGAAGCAATTCATTTCCGCGGGCTGCGGCGTTTGTCATGTCCCGAGCCTGCGGACAGAGGCGCATCCTCGCTATCCCAAAACCCTGCCGGCGCAGACGATCGCGCCCTACACCGATCTCCTGCTGCACGACATGGGCGAGGGTCTCGCCGACGGTCGCCCCGACTTTCGCGCCAGCGGCCGGCAATGGCGCACGGCGCCGCTATGGGGCCTTGGACTGACGCATATCGTCAATGAGCACAGCCTCTTTCTGCATGACGGTCGCGCGCGCTCGCTCGAGGAAGCCATACTCTGGCATGGCGGCGAGGCCGAGGCGGCGCGGAGCGCCTATTCCGCGCTTCCCAAAAACGAACGGCAGGCGCTGATCGCCTTTCTGCTGTCCCTTTGACCGATGCGTTACGGCGGCTTCCGACCTATCGGTCCGCAGCGAGGGCGCCTCAAAGAGCGCGTGCAAATGCCGATCGTCGTTCTGATCGCCGGACGTGGGGCAGGCGGAATAATCCAATGATCGATTTTTCAAGGGCAGCCATTTTGAACGCGACGTGATCCTGCGGGGCGTCCGCCGGCATGTGTCATATCCGATGAGCTGTCGCCGACTCGAAGAAATGATGGAAGAGGAGTGACGCCGAACATTGCAGGACCGAATGGCGTGGAAGCGCTTGACTTCGACCATGAGAAGGGACGGCTCACTTGCGAACTCGTGTCGTGTCGTTGCCCGTGACGACGATAGGCGCGCTACGCATCATATCGAGGCGCGAACGGAACTCCTCGGCAACTCCTTGCGCGTCGAGAGAGTCGCGAATAATGCGCGGCTTGATGAAAATGATGATTTCCGAACGGTCCTTGTTCCGGGTCGTGCTGCCGAACAGATCGCCGAGATAGGTGAGCTGCCGGAGGCCCGGAACGCCGTCCTTGGTGTTGTTCTCCTGCTCGCTGATGAGGCCGCCGAGCAGCACTGTCTGCCCGCTCGCGACCGACACCGTCGAATGCACGCGCCGTTGTGAGATCGTCGGGGTCAGACTCGAATTCACAGGATTGGAAATTTCCTGCTCGACCTCGAGCTGAACGACGCCATTGGCGTGCACATGCGGCCAGACCTTTAGAATGACGCCGGTGTCGCGCATTTGAATCGAGTTGACGATCGTGTTGGAGGTCGACAGCACCGTCGCCGATCCTGTCGAAATCGGGACCTGTTGGCCCACTTGCAGCAGCGCCGGTTGATTGTCCGATACGACGAGCGAGGGCGAGGACAGGACCTTGACGCTGGTCAGCGTTGTCAACGCGTTCAACACGACGTGCGGCTGAGCCTCCGGGCCCAGCAGTAGATTGAATCCCGGCAACACGCGTTGAAGGACGAGGTTCGATACGACGTCCGTCGTGGAGGACGAGCTAGACGACGAGGTCGCGGCGGCGGCGGTCGTCGCGTTGGTCAATGAGCCATTGGATCTCGAAGCGTTGCCGAGATAATATTGCACGCCATATTGCAGATCGTCGTTCAGCGTCACTTCCGCGACAGTCGCTTCGATCGAGACTTGCATCTGCGGCTTATCGAGCGCGCGCAGCGACCGCTCGATGACGAGATAGTCGTCTTGGCTCGAGTAGACGACGATGGAATTGTTGGCGCTGTCGGCCGTGATGCGCACGTTTTGGAATACGCCCTTGGGCAACGAGCCGGAGGCGCCGGCGGCATTGTTTTTTTCATCGTTGTCTGCGTTCTTCTGCTCGGCGAAATTGCTGAAGGCCGCCGCGATCTGATTGCCTCCGCCGGAGCCCGCGCCGGTCTGTTGGCCGTTCGCGCCGCTCTGCGATCCGCTCGCCGACGCGCTCGCGTTTCCCGAGAAGCTGCTGCCGGTCGATAGCTGGTCTAGCTTGGTCTGCGCGGCGCTGGTTCCGGGCGCGAGCTGGCTCGCAGCAGAATCGGTCGCTTGACCCGCGCCCTTGCCGACGAATATCTCGTTCAGGATTTTCGCGACGCGCGTCGCATTGCCATTGGCGAGCTGATAGACGCGCACAGTCGATCCGCTCACATCGGATCGATCCAGCCTCCGCAGCCAGAGGGCCGCACGCTCGAGAAGCTGGCGATTGCGAGTCACGATGAGAACGGCATTGATCCGGGGCATCGCTTGAAAGGAGATTGTTCCAGCGCCTTGGCCGTTTTCGCCGGTGTCGAATATTCGCTCGAGCTCGCGGATGATGTTGTCGGCCGAGGTGGATTTCAACGGATATATGCCGACGGAACGATTGCGCAACCATTCGGCGTCGAAGCTCGAGGCCATGTCGACGACGGCGTGGCGCTCGGTCGAAGTGCCCTGAACCAGAAGAAGATTGCGCGACGCATCCGCTCGAATAGCGCCCCCGCGAGCGAGAAAATTCTCGGCCGTCTTGGCGAGCGTCACGGCGGATGTGTAACGGAGCGGGATGATTGTGACGCCATAGCCCGGCTGCGTAGACCCGATCGTTATCGACCCTGCGCCATTCGCCTCCGGTAGCGGAACGATGCGAACGACCCGACCCTCGCGGAGGAGCGCGGCGTTGAACATGCGGATCGCATTTTCGAATGTCGGCAGCACATCTTTTTTGGGGATCGGGCCTGCGGAGACGAGGGTGATCCCGCCATGGACGCGGGGGTCGACGGCAAAGTCGAGGCCGAGCGCATCGCCGAGCAGCGCTTTGGCGACCGTCTGAATTTCCGCCTGTTCGAAATTCATCTCGATTTCGCCGCCATGCGAAGTCACGCCGAGCTCGGTCGGCGGCTCGCTGGACGAGCGTTTCGGAGAAGCGTCCGCCGCGCCAGGAAAGAGCATCGGTCTCACGACGGACTTGTCGAGGATCGAGCTCCCCGCATTCGTCGTGGGGAAATGGGCGGAGAAATCCTTGCTCCGGGCGACATCGACGCTGTCTCCCGGACCGACCCCCATCAATTGCTCGGTGGAAGAGCAGGCCTGCAACATGAGCGCGATAAGAAGCAGATAGGTCCTGGGATGTGCCGTCCCAAAAAGGAAATCACCAATCACTCTACACACTCCGACACAGCAACTATAGAGCATTCACATATCGAGACGAGCTCCGAGAAACGCGCAGCCAAATCCCCACGAGCAAGATTCGCGCCGACAATTCGCTTGCGTCTCGGCATCGCTATGTATAAATACCATATAACGTTTAAGCAAGAATTCTATATGGGCCGGCGATCGTGAATTCGATGTCCCGCGAAGCGTTCTTGGATTATCTCGCGCGCAAAGGCGCTTTGCGCGAGGGCGAGGCGTTGGAAGCCGTGCGGCGCGCCATTGGCGGTGAGGCTTCAGCGCAATTCGATTGGACGAGCGTGGTGACTCTAGCGCCCTCCGCCTTCGCCGACGAGCTCGCGGAATTCTACGGCTGCGAGCGCGTGGCCCGCGGCGGCCTCGCGGGCGGGGCGTTCGGCGGCGCGCTTTTGTCGCCGCGCTTTCTCAAGGAGGGGCGCCTTTTTCCCTTTGTCCAGGACGACGAGCTGGTTCTCACCATCGCCGCGCCTGTCGAGGAGGAGATGCGTTCGGCGGTGGAGACGGCGCTCGGACGGCGCGCGCGCATCGCTGTCGCGACGGCGGAGGAGATAGAGGCTGCGCTCGGCTCCGTGCAGCAGACGAAATCGGAGGCCGCGGATACGGCGAGCGCCGAAGCCGCGTCCGACGATCTCGACGATCTTCGCGATCTCGCGCGTGGCGCGCCGATCGTGCGCGCGCTCGACGATCTGCTGCGTCTCGCCGTCGAGCAGCGCGCGACCGATCTCCACATCGAGCCTTTCGCCGGGGCGCTGCAGGTGCGCATAAGAGTCGACGGACTGTTGAAGCCCATGCCCGCGCCGCAGCAGAGCATGGCCAAGGGACTGCTGTCGCGCCTCAAAATCATGGCCGGCCTCAATATCACCGAGCGCCGCCTGCCGCAGGACGGGCGGGCGCGCATCGTCGTCGGCGGCGCGGAGATCGATCTGCGCGTCGCGACCTCGCCCAATCTCTACGGCGAGGGCGCGGTCGTGCGCCTGCTGCGCAAAGGCGCCGGCGTCGTCGCGCTGAGCGAGCTCGGCCTCGCGCAGCGCGACGGCGAAATATTGCGCCGCGCTCTGCAGGCGCCTTTCGGCATGATCATCGTCACCGGGCCGACCGGCTCCGGCAAGACGACGACGCTCGCCGCATCGCTATCCGAGATCAACGAGCCGACGCGCAAGATCCTCACCGTCGAGGATCCGGTCGAATATCAAATTCCGGGCGTCAATCAGATGCAGGTTCATCCGGGCATAGGCCTCACTTTCGCGACGGCGCTGCGTTCGTTTCTGCGTCAAGATCCGGATGTGATCATGGTCGGCGAGATGCGCGACGCGGAGACGGCGCATATCGGCGTTCACGCGGCGCTCACCGGCCATTTGGTGCTGACCACTCTGCACACCAACACGGCGGCGGGCGCGATCACGCGCCTCATCGACATGGACGTCGAGAGCTTTCTGCTCGCCTCCTGCGTCCGCGCTGTCGTCGGCCAGCGCCTCGTGCGCATATTGTGCCCGGATTGCAAGGAGGCGCATCGCCTGACGCGAGACGATCTCGAGACAGACGCGCGTTACTCTTCGCTCGGCTTTGCAGAAGGCGAGACGCTCTATCGTCCGAAGGGTTGCGAATGGTGCAATTTCACCGGATTTCGCGGTCGCCGTGGCGTCTTCGAAATCATAGAGGCCTCCGCCGCGTTGCGCGCCGCCATCGGGCCGAAGGTCGATGCTCATGAATTGGAGAGGGTCGCGAAAAGCGAAGGCATGACGTCGATGACGGAGGACGGCGTCGCCAAATGCCGCGGCGGCCTGACGACGATCGACGAAATTTTCCGTGTCACCATGAGTCTTTGAGATCATGCCGCAGTTCCGCTATCGAGCCGTGACGCAGACAGGAGAAATGGTCGCCGGCGAGGTCGAGGCGGCGACGCGCGAGGAAGTGCTGCGCCGTATCGAATATCTCGGCCATCTGCCGATCGAGGCCGAGGTCGCGTCCAGAAAGACGCTCGGCGCGGCGTCGGCCGCCGGCGGGCGGGCGCCGTCGCGCGATGTGACGATCTTCTTGCGGCAATTGGCGGTGCTCGTCGGCGCCGGCCTCACGCTGGACTCGGCTCTGCAGACGCTGGCGGAGGATACGAGCAAGCCGATTCAGCGCTTCGCGACCGGGCTGCGCTCGATGATCTCCTCCGGCGACAGCTTCGCCGAGGCGCTGGAGCGACACCCGCATATCGTCGACCCCGCCTATGTCGCCATGGCGCGCGCCGGCGAAGCCTCGGGAAAGCTGCAGGCCGTGCTCGGCGCGATCGTCGAGGATCGTGTGCGGCGAGAGCTGCTCTCCGAGCGCGTCGGCTCGGCCATTCGCTACCCGCTGTTTCTCATCGGCGCGGCGCTGCTCGTCCTGTTTTTCTTTCTGCTTTATGTCGTGCCGCAATTCGAGCCGGTGTTTCACGATCTCGGCAATCGTCTAAATGGCGGCGTCGCCTTCGTGCTCGCCGCCTCCGCCTGGCTGCACGCCAATCTCTATGCTTTTCTCGCCACATGCGCAGCGCTCGCGCTCGCGCTGTTTTTCGTCTTCTCGCGGCCCGGCGCGCGCGCCGCGGCAATCGCCGCTCTCGGACGCGTCCCGGGCGTGGCCGGCCCCATGCAGGATTGGCGCACGACGCGCGTCATCGGCGCGCTCGGCCTGCTTCTCGGCAATGGCGTGCCATTGCCGGCGACATTGAAAATCCTGCGCGACGTCGTCGTCGAGCCACGATCGGTCGCGGCGATCGACAAGATTCACGAGCAGGTGCGCAGTGGGCGCCGCTTCTCCGACGCGCTCGCCGAAACGCGGCTGCTGCCGCCGCTCGCCGTCCGCATGTTGCGGATCGGAGAGGAGACCGGCGATCTGCCCTCCATCGCGGGCCATGCGACGCAATTCTACGAGCATCGGCTCGGCGCCGGACTCGATCGGCTCATGGGCGCGATCGGCCCGGCCGCGATCGTCGTCGTCAGCATTCTCGTCGGCGCTCTCGTCACTTCGATCATGAGCGCGCTTCTCAGCATAACGGACCTTGCCCAATGACAGTCTCCTGCATATCGCACCGGGGCCTCCGTCGTATCCGTCGTGGAATGCGCGCCGGCTACACGCTCGTCGAAATGCTGGTGGTGCTCACCATCATCAGCCTGATCCTCGGCCTCGTCGGCCCGCGCGTGCTCAATTATCTCGGCGAATCCCGCGTGAAGACGGCGCATTTGCAGATAGAGAGCTTCGCGTCGGCGCTCGATCTCTTCTACATAGACGTCGGACGCTATCCCTCGTCCTCCGAGGGGCTCGCCGCGCTGGCGCAGCGCCCGAGCGACGTGGACATTTGGAACGGCCCCTATGTGAAGGGCGGCCGCGTGCCCAATGACCCTTGGGGCAAGCCCTATAGCTATCGCTTTCCTGTCGATCATGTTCCGCCTTATGAAATCGTCTCGCTCGGCTCGGACGGGCAGGAGGGCGGCGTCGGCGCGGCGGCGGATATCTCCAATGTCGAACCTTAGAGCGCTTTCCGAACGAACGGATTCGTTCGATCGATCAGAATTCGCGCCAAAGAAGCAAAGCGAGACCGCCATCCGACCCAACGGGATCGGAGGGCGCTCTCGTCGCCGCGCCGGCTTCACGCTCGTCGAAATGATGGCGGTGATGATGATCGTCGCGCTGATCTCCGCTCTCGTCGTCACATGGACCTTCGGTTCTGGCCGACCGACCGTGAAAGCGATCGCGCTCGAGGCGGCCGCGCTGCTGCGGCGGGAGCGGCTCGGCGCCATGTTGAGCGGCCATCCGCGTCATGTCGCGCTCGACGTCTCGGCGCGGGTGCTGATCGGCGAGAGCGGCGGCAAGGTCGCCGTGCCGCAGGATGTGTCGCTCGATCTCCTCGCCGCCGAGGGATCGAATGGCGCTCTGCGGGCGGTCGCGCGTTTCGAGCCGGATGGCGCCGCCAGCGGAGCGGTCCTCGCCTTCGCCAAGGAGCGCGCGCGCTACGAGGTGCGCGTCGACTGGTTCGACGGAAGGGTGTCCATCGATGCGCCGTGACCGACCCTCCCGCCGCGCGGGCTTCACGCTCATCGAGGCGCTGGTCGCGCTCGCCCTGCTGACCGCCTTCTCCGCCGCGCTCGGCCCTCTGCTGTTTCACGCGCGCGGCGCGCTCGCCAAGGGCAAGGGGCGGGTGGTCGCCGCGCAGCTGCTGCGCTCGCTCATTCAGGCCCCGTTCGACCGCGCCGGCGCTCTCGAAACGCGCGAGGGGGAGAGCGGCGGCTTTCGCTGGCGGGTCGCCGCCGAGCCGATTTTTCTCGAGGCGCCGGCTTTCGAAGATGCGTCGCCGGCGCCGAAGGAGGCTGCCGATGCGCGCAAATGGTCGGCCTATCGCGTGGAGGCGCGCGTCGCTTGGGGCTCCGGCGGTCAATCCATGGTGGCGGAGACGATCCGCCTCGCGCTCGCGCCATAGAGCGCTTTCCAATCGAATGGACTCGTTCGATCGAACAGAATTCGCGCCAAAGAAACAAAGCAAGAGCGCCATCCGATCCAGCTGGATCGGATGCGTCTCAGACGGGAGGGCGGATATTGCGAAGCAGGGCAGAGACAGGACGCCGCGCCGGCTTCACCCTCGTCGAGACGCTCGCCGCGCTCGCCGTGGCGTCGTCGATCATCGTCGGGGCGGCGGCGCTCACCCATCATGTGGCCGCTCATTTCGACCACGGTGCGCGCGGCGTGAATGACGCCGAGCGTTTCGCCCTCGCGATGGAGCGTCTTTCGCGCGATATCGGCGCGGCGAGCTATGTCACGCTCGAGCCGGCCCGCGCCCTGCCGCGGCCAGCGCCGCCGCCGTCGCCGGGCAAGAAGCAGGGCGAGCCGCCCGCGTCGGTCGCTTTCGAGGGCGACGGCAAGAGGCTCGTCTTCGTGACCGCCAGCTCCATCGGCGCGCAGGCGGCGCTGGAGGAGATCGTCACGCTTTCCGTCGAGCCCGCGGGCGAGGGCGCGCGCCTCGTCCGTCGGCGCGCGCCATGGCTCGGTCCGCGCGCCGGGCTCGACGCGGGGCAGGCTCGCGACGATGTCGTGCTGCTGGAGGGACGCTTCGACATCTCCTTCGCCTATGCCCGGGTCGAAAAAGGCGTTGCGCGCTGGACCGACATTTGGCGCGGGGAAAGCGAGCTGCCGCGGCTCTTTCGCCTCGATCTGCGCGATCCGGAGACCGGCGAGCGCCTGTCTCCGGGGGCGGAGCTCCTGCTGCGCGCCGACGCGCCGGCCGCTTGCGCGAGCGCCAATGCGCAATGTCTTCCGACGGCAAAGAAAGCGCCGGAGACGCCGCCGTCGCCGCGGGCGCCGACGTGAGGAGCCCGCGCCGCATCCGCTCGCGTCGGGGCGTCGTCCTCGTCGCCGTCTTGTGGACGATCGCATTGCTCTCGGCGCTCGCCATGGCGGCCTCGACGAGCCTGCGCGGGTTCTCGGGGCTGCTGGCGGTCGATCGCGACCGCGTGCAGGCGGAGGCGCTGATCGCCGCTGGCGTCGAGGTCGGCGCCGATCTGCTGATGAAATACCGCGGCCGCCACCTGCTTCCGGTCGAGACGCGCTTTTCCCTGCGAAGCGGCGGCGGACGCGTGCGGATGAGCGACGAGCTCGGCCGCATCGACATCAACAAGGCCCCGGTCGAAACGCTCGCCTCTCTGCTCGCCGGCCTCGGCGCGCCGGATGCCCAGGCCGCGGCGCAGGCCATCGCGCGCTGGCGCCAGCCGGTCGAAGCGGCAGGCCCGAAGCCGGCGCAAAAGCCCGAATCCTCCGAAAAGCGCCATTTCGAGCAGATCTTCACCAATGTCGACCAATTGGCGCAGATTCCCGGCATTCCGACCGAATATGCGCGCCTCGTGGCGCCTTTCGTCACCGTCTTCGGCGAGGAGGCGGTGAACGCCGCGACGGCGTCGGCCGAAACGCTGCGCCTTCTGCCGCAAATGACAGAGGCGCGCATTCAGCGCCTGCTGGCGGCGCGGGCGGCGGGACGGCTCGAGGCGCAGGCGAGCGAGCAAATTCTCGGACCCGCGGCGCGCTACGCGAAACCGGCGGATCACAGCGTCGCACGGCTCGAGATCGCGGTCGCGATCGCCGACGGCTTCGCCTCCGAGGCCGAGGCGATCATCGTCGCGCTGCCCAAGGACAGCGAGCCGTTTCGCATTCTCGCCTTTCGCCAATCGCCCCGGCCGACGGCCTATTCGCAGGGGGAATGAATGCCGCAGCTCGACCTTCTCCTCCGCTGGCTGGATATTCTCGGCGGCCTCGTCCTGCACCTCGGCGCCGCGCGGCGCAATCGCAACATGTTGCGCGTGACGCGCTCGGGCGACGAGATTCTGTTTCGCGCCGGCGCCAATCCCGACGCGCCGCTCCTCGCCGCCACGCCCATCGGCGGCGCGCCGCCGGCGGAGGTCCTGAGCCGCGCGCGCGGCGGCTGCGTCGTGCTCGAATGGCCACAGGAGAGAACCGTCACGCGCACTCTGGCGCTGCCGACGCAAGCGCGCGATTTTCTGGCCGGCGTCGTCGCCAATCAGCTCGAGCGGCTCTCTCCTTGGCCCGTCGGCCAGATACTGCACGGCCACAAAGCGGCGCCTGCCGACGCCGGCCGTTTGACCGTGTGCGTGCTGATCGCACGGAAAGCCGATGTCGACGGCGCGCGCGCCGAGCTCGCCGATATGGGCCTTTCGGTCGATCGCGTCGTCGGGGTCGCCGAGGCGTCCGGGGAGCCCTTGGTCTTCTGGTCGAAAAGCGCGGCGCAGAGCGATGCGGCGCAGAGCCGACGCTTGCGGCTTTTCGTCGGCGGCGGCATAGGCGCCTATGTCACGCTCTGCGCGCTGATCGTCGTGGCGGCGGCGTTCTCCGCGGAAGCGCTTCGAGACGAGGCGGCAACACTCGCGGCGCGCGCCCATGCGCTGCAAAAGCGCGCCGACGCCGGCAAAAACCCCGCCATCGTGGCCGCTCTGCCGCCGCCGGAGCGCGCCTGGATCTGGAAAGAAGCCTCGACGCCCGCCGTCGCTCTGATCGACGCTCTGTCGCGCGCGATACCGGACGGCGCTTTTCTCGAGAGCCTCGCTCTGGAGAGCGGCAAGCTGCGCATCTCGGGCCTCGCCGACGACGCCCCACCGCTCATCGACGCGCTGGAAAAGAGTGGACGCTTCTTCGACGCGCATTTTTCGGCCCCGACGACGCGCGCGCCGGACGGCAGGCTGTTTCGCTTCGGCATCGAGGCGCAGCTCGCCCCCGCCTCGAAAAAGGGAAAATGACCCATGCAGCTCGACTTTGATTTCGAGCTCGATCGCGAACAGAGCCTCGCGCTCGGCGCGCTCGCGCTGCTCGTCGTGTTCTGGGGCGTCGCCGCGGCCTCCAGCCTCGGCTCCTGGAGCGCGGCCGCCGACGAGGCGGCGCAGCGGCGCTCCATTCTCGCGCAGGTGGAAGCGGCGCAGCGCCGCGGCGGCGCGGCCAACGGCAAGGCCGCGATCGCGCCGGCGGCGGCCTTTCTCGCCGCGCCGACGCAGGGGCAGGCGAGCGCTCTGCTGCAAGCCCACCTCACCAAGCTCGTCGGCGCGCAGCATGCGAGCGTCACGACCTCTGCCGCGCAGCCGACGACGCGAGACGACACGCCCGACGTCGTGCGGCTGCGGGCGACATTCGATATCGGGCTCGCGGCCTTGCAGGCTCTACTCTACGAGCTCGAGACGGGCGCGCCGTATGTGTTCGTGGACGGGCTCTCGGTTTCGCCGCAACGCGGCGGCCAGAGCGGCGCAGAGCAGCCGCTCTTGCGCGTCACGCTGGATCTGCGCGCTCTTTGGCGGAGGGCGCAGATATGAGGGGCTTTCTGCTCTCTATCGTCTTGCTTGTCGCCGCTTGCAGCGCCGCCGGCGCCCAAGAGGGGGAGGAACGCGTCAGACCCGATCCTTTGGCGCGCCTCGAATCTGGGCCGCTGACGGAGACGCTGCGGCGGCCTTTGTTTTCGGCAAGTCGACGTCCGCCTCCGCCTCGGATCTCAGCGCCGCCCGTCGAGACGCCGCCTTCGCCGCCGGAGCCTCCGCGGCTCACGCTGATGGGCATCGTGACCGATCAATCGGGCGCGCGAGCGCTCGTAAAGACCGGGCCGCCGACTCGAATGCGCAGCTTGCGGAGAGATGACGAGATCGAAGGATGGCGCGTGATCGAAATTACGCCTCGGCGCATGGTGTTCGGTCGGGACGCGCGTCGTCATGTCGTAGCATTGTTCGCGTCGCCGGCTCGCCCGGCGATCGCGTCTCCTTTACCCGAAGCGTCGGCGTCCGATGGCGACTGAGGACGCCGGCTCGCGACATCGGGGCGAAAGGATACGAGTTTCGGCCAGATACTGTCCAAGCCGCTGGAATCAGCAATAGCCTATCTAAATGTCACATTGCGCGCGGCCGAGCGGCGTGCGTCATCTTCGCTTCTTGAAAATCTAGCGCGTGCTAGATTTTCAAGAATTGTCGTTGATAGCATACTTGCGATTCATAACACGCGGGCCAGGGGCAAATTGCGTCGGCGGTTCTACGCCCTCGCCGCGTAAGCCGTGTCATTCTCACACACTCGTCGCATCCATAAACAAAATTTGCGACAAACCGCGTTTTCTGATGGAAGCGGTTCACTGGGCTTTCGGCGCGGGCGCGAGATCCCTGCTATTGGGACCGAGGTCGAAATGCTGTCCATCGACCTCGATGCTGCGGATGCGCGCGCGATAGCCTTCCCCGGGCGAAGGGGCATGGGTCTTGCGCGCGCCGCCCGCAATCGCCGCGGACGCAAGGCGCGCCGGCGCGCGGGCGGCTGGAAGCTGCGTCTGCGTCGACTCCTGGCCCGTGAGATTATCATCGATATTCGCCGAGGCGTTGGCCGAGGCGACCGCGGCTTTGCCGGCCGCTGTCGAGGCCGCCGCATTCTGTCGCTTCGTCGCGGCGACTTCCGCGGCGTTGGCGATCACATTGCCGGCCGCCGCGGCCGTCTGCTGCGTCGCAGCGCGCTGCGCCGCGGCGCGCTGCGCGGCGGTGCGCGCCGCCGCCTTCTCGTCACGATAGGTGTTGTTGGTGACTGCGCCCGTGCTGGTGTTGCTGCCGATCAGCGATCCGCCGCCGTCGTTCACGGTTCCAATTGCGCTGGAGTTGCTCACCGTGCCGATGCTCAGCTGAGTGGAGCCGTTGAAGCCGATCAGGCCGCCGACAGCGCTCACTCCGAAGACGTCGCCCGACGCAAAAGCATTGCTGACGCCGCCGAAATTTGCGCCGACAAGTCCCCCGACCTGGTTTATTCCTGTCACATTGCCGCTGGCGGACACGTGGTCGAGCGTGCCGCCGTTCGTTCCCGCGAAGCCGCCGGCCTGTTGTCCTGCGGTGGTGTTCGCGGCGGGGCCGCCGACATCCTTCGCCGTGACATCTCCACTGGCGATGGAGTTGCTGATGACTCCGCCGGCGGCGGCGCCGGCGAAGCCGCCGACGGCATATTGCCCCGTCACATTTCCGGTCGCGCTGGAGCCGGTGATCGTCCCGAAATTGGTGCCGACCAACCCTCCCACCTGGGTGTAGCCGAAGACATTTCCGGAAGCGCTCGAATTGGTGATCGAGCCTGATCCCAATGCGGCCAGTGTCGAATTGAGGACGAGGTTGCCGCCGACCAGACCGCCGACGTTCTGACTGCTGTTGACGGCGTTTCCCGTCACATCGCCGCTCGCGTAGGAACTGTCGATCTTTCCGCCGTAATTATAGCCGACGAGCCCGCCGATATAGTTGCCGGGTCCCGAGACATCACCCGTCGCATAGGAGTTGACGACCGTGCCGATATAGCTGCCGTTCACCCCGTTCTGGCCGACCAGCCCGCCGAGGGCGCTGCCGTCCACGACTCCGCCGTTGTTCGCGAGGACGGCGTCGGTTGCTCCGAAGGCCACATCTCCCGTCGCATAGGAGCTTTTGATCGTACCCCCGGTGTTGAGCCCGACGAGGCCGCCGAAAGCGGTGCGCACCGTGCCGGCGGGAGCGGTACGGGCCGTCACCTCGCCCATCGCATAGGAATTGCTGATGACGCCATTGGTCGCGCTATTGGCGTAGTTCGCTCCGACCAGGCCGCCGACGTTGGTCCAGCCGGAAACTTCCACATTGGCCCAGGAATCGGCGATATATCCATACTGATTGCGTGCGACGAGGCCGCCGACCGGCGAGGTGCCGGCAACCGTGCCGGTCGCATAGGCGTTACTCACAATGCCCCAGCTGAGCCCGACCAGCGTCGCGGCATAGCCGGCGCTCATATAGACATTCGCTTTGACGAGGCCGATATCGCGCACCGTCGCCGATGTCGCGGAGGAGGAGCCGAGCGTGCCGATGAGCGCCGCGAAGCCAGTCGCGGTGGTGTCGTTGATGATCAGATTGCTGATCGTATGGCCGAGGCCGGCCAGCGTGCCGGTGAGCGTGCCGATCACGGCTTTGGAATAGGTCGTGCTGGAGGCGTCGATATCCTGCGCCAACGCATAATATCCGGTCGCTGTTACGCTCGCATAGGCCGCCAGATCGGCCATGCTGTGAAACAGCGTGTAGGCCTTGCCGTTGATCGCGAGGCTCGCGCTCGTCCCGCTCAACGTCACCTTCGCGCCATTGTCGATGTCGACATAATAATTGGTTCCCGAGGTCGCGCTGCCGGCCGAGGCGTAATTGCCGTAATTCAGCACGAGGCCGGCGCTCGTCCCGGTCGCGGTGACCGGCGCGTTGACATAGATGTTGTTTGTCGCATTCAGCGTCAGCACCGTATTGCCCGACCAGCTCACCGCGCTGTTGACATAGATGTTGCCATCGGCGCCGCGGCCGCTCGTCGACGCCAGTGTGATATTATTGTTCGCGAGCAGGCTGCCGAGCAGCGTTCCCGTGATGTCGCCATTCGTCCCGATGGTGAATCCGTCCGGATCGACGGTCCAAGTCCCCGTCTCTCCGAAGGCGGCCGCCGTGGTGACCAGCGCGCCGTCTGCGATCGTCACCTTGTTTCCGGAGGTCTCGATCGTTCCGCCCTTGCCGCCATTGGGCGCGGAAGCGTCCAGCGCGCCGGAGACCTTGGTCGTCCCGCCCTGCGCCAGCAGCTTGATCTTGCCGATCTTCACGCTTCCCGTGGATGAGGAGCCGCCGGTGAGATCGGCGAGCGTGCGCGCCTGGATGATTCCGCTATTGTTCACCTGCGCCGAGAGCACCGCATCGGCGGCCTTCGCCGTCATCACGACTTGGCCGCCGTCGGCTTTGATCAGCCCTTTATTCTCGACGAGGGCGTCATAGGTTCCCTTGTCGATCGTCACATCGAGCAGGGAATCGCCGCTGAAATTGAGCGTGATCGCATCGCCCGAGGCGAGCGCGATGGTTCCCAATTTGGCGTTGATCGTCCCTTCGTTGGAAACCGTCTTGCCGAGCAGAGCGACATAGCCGCCATCGGCGGCGTTGATCGCGCCCTTATTGACGACGGCGGCGGACGAGGAGCCGGAGAAAGTGTAGTTGCCGGCCATGAAATTGGAATTGGAGATATCGAGCGTCGAGGCGACGAGGCCGCCGACATTCACCTGCGCATCCTTGGTGAACATGATGCCGTTGGAATTGACGATGAACACCTTGCCATTGGCGTTGAGCGCGCCGGCGATGATGCTCTGCTCATTGCCGACGACGCGGTTGAGCGTCACCGACATCGCAGTGGGTTGGAGGAAATTGACGGTCTCGCCCACGCCGATCGAAAAGCCCTGCCAATTGATGATGGCGCGATTGGTCGATTGAACGACATTGGTGACATTGGTCGTGGAGGAGATGGTCGCCGCGCCGTCGACGACGACGCCGCCCGTCGGATTGGCGAGCGCCCGAGGCGGCGCCAGCAGAGCGGCAATCGCGGTCATCGTCGCGAAAGACGCTTGCATGCCTCGCGCGCGATCAGAAAACGGCGGACGGCCGACCCCTTGCAATGGGGATGTCGCGGCGCGTGACTTGCTCTTGTTGGGAATCATCGGGGCGTCTCGGGATTTCGACAATATGTAGCTGTGTTATATTATGAATAACAAAGCCTCAGTCAATTACAAAAATCAGCTCCGCGTGAGATTCGCGTGACAGCCATGGTGCGGGGACACTAGTGATCGAGGGCATATCGGAGTCGCGAAAGCGTTTGCATCTATTTCGGGCGGCGCTGGGCCGATACTCAACCATCACGCAGGCATTTGCCTGTTTCGAAGTCAGCCGTCGACGCATTTTAATTCAACCGGGGGCGCGGATTTTTTACGTAAATATAGTGTAGATAAATTGCCCGGCGGCGCGCGTCGATTGTCGAGGTCTTCGCGTTCACATAGCTCGCGCCATTTCGGCGTGGCGGCGTTTCGCTGAGACTCGACGCTAAAAAGCGCCGCCGTAGCTCGACCACGACGGCGCCTCTCGTCTCTCGCGACCGCTCCGAAACCGCAGGCGGTTCTCCCTGAGCCGATTACGGGAGCAGGTAGCAATATTGAGTGATGTAGCCTTGAGCCGTCGATCCCGTCAGATAGCTGATGAGATTGGCGAGCACAGTGTCCTGGGCGGTGGTGCGGCTGCTATTCACGACGCCGACCGCATTCTGGACGATTTGACTGTACGGATGCGTTACGTCACTATACGGATATTCTTTGTATGAATAGGTATTTCCTGTCGCATTGAAGGTGTAGGTGCTCGTCGAAGCATCATATCTGCAGACCTTCGATTTCGCGATGAAGCCTTGCTTGTTGGTGCCATTCGCCACGGCCGTATAGGTGTTGTCGATATTGGTGGCAAAAGACACGTTGCAGCACGGGAGCGAGCCCGATGATATGCTCCACGGAGATTGCGACAGCACGGTGCTGGCGGCGACGCCGTAAGGCGCTTTGCTCGGGTCGGCGATCACCAGACTGTGGGGGAAGCTGCCAGACACCAGCGATTCGAGGCCCGCGCTGACATTCAGACTGGAACCGGCGTTGGTGGAGGACCATAGTAGAATTTCGCCCTTGGCGTAGGTGAACGGCGTGCCGGTCGCCCATCCGGCGGACGCGACGGTCGCAGGATATGATGTGTCGGCAGACAAGAACAGATCATATCCCGGGCTGTTGCCGGACGTGATAGCGGTGGTGATGACGCCCGAGGATGCCGAGGTGATGACGAAAGTGTCTCCCGGATAATCGCTTTCGAAGGCGGACTTGATGTCGCCCAAGGTGCCGGCGAAATTCGCCGCCACCGCCACGTTGATCGACGTCGCATTTGCCGACGAGTGCACAGTCAGTGTGAGAAACGACACGCCGAGGGCCAGGACGGCGCTATATTTGCTAGGCATATTGCTACCTCTCTCGCGATAAAACGCTCGCGACGACGCTATGCGCCGCCGCGGAATTGCCCAATATGTTTTGTAATTGCCCGGGTGCGGCAGATTTATCTGTCGCTATCGAGCGTGATATAACTACGGTACATTACCGATATCCGTCAAGATGAGTTTGTGGGCAAATTTACAACATCGGGACGACAGCCTCGCTCGGAGTCCGGGGCGGCAGGACTAGCGCTCCAGTGAGAGATTTCGTAACAACCTTCCGCATTTTGGCGAGCGCTGAATGAGACATTTCAAGGTTTTTACGTGATTATCTGCTACCGTGCTCATCCTATGTTGACTAGCGCCGCGCAGCATAACGCTATTACAGTATATTTGTATTATGATATTTTCTTTACATTCAAAATATTACTTGTGATTTTTCGCCATATGCGACAGAGTATTTATTTCAGACCTCGCTCGTCGAGCGCATATGCGAAACTGCTGTCGAATAGAATGCTCGCAATATTGCAGACCGTCAGCGCAGGCGCCGGTTCGCACGGCAGATGACGCCCGCTATTTCTGTTTTTGCAGGGACGCCATAACATATAACAGCGCTGTATATCGTTTTGGCGCCTCGGCTTTCGAGAGACGTGATAAAGGCGGCCACGCCTTTAGCGTCGAAGCGATTCGTGAAGAGGGAGATCGAGGCAAGAACAGCAGGAACTCGCTGTTTTGCCACGCCTGATGAAAGCCGGGCTCGACGACATTTTGTTGATGCGTTCACGGCGTCCCAAGCCGCCTTGTCGCTGACGCCCGCGGTTTTCATGGCCCTTGTGATGTTGCCGGTCCTCCGCCACAGCTTCGAGCGCCTCGACTCGATCGCTCCCGAGAAGGAGCTTTTCGTCACGACGCAGCGCCAAAACGGCGCCGATCGGTTGCTGGCGGCTCGAGCCTCGACCCTTTTCTCGTGACCGGAAGATCGCGCGAGATTCGGCGCCAGAACGGCAGCGCGGCCGACGTCAGCGCTCGGGACCGAAGACCACATCGATCGCGAGATCGATCGGCCGTGGCGGCGGGCTGAACGGCGCGCTCGCATGAACCGTCCGCATCGCGGCGGAGTCGAGCTGCGACTGTCCGCTGCTCGAAGCCACTTTCACGCTGTCCGCTCGAATCTGTCCCGTGGCCAGAATGAAGAACGACACTTTCGTCACGCCGCGCCACGCCGCGCGCCGCCCTGCCTCCGGGTAGACGAGCCGCCCATGAATCTTCTTCGACATCTGCTTCACATAAGCGCGAAGCAGCGTCTCCTCGGACACCTCGCGACGCGCGATCGTGCGGGCGACCTGCTGCTCCTCGACGCCATCGACCTGCGTCGCGCCGACCGGCTCCGGCTTCGACTGCTGCTGCGCCGGGGTGGCGACCGCATTGGCCTGAGCCGGCGCGCCGTCCGCCGCCTGTTCCAACGGCTCGACGGGCGGCGTCTGCTTCGCCTGCACGGCGTCCCGCGCGCTCTGCTGCGTCTGTCCCGCCGTATCCTGTTGGACCTTTTCGTCGGCTTGCTCATCCGAGACGAGGCCATTCATCTCGAAGACGAGCGTCGATCGATCGTCTTCGTCCGGCTCGGCGCGGGCGAGAAGAAACGGCAAGGTGAGGGCCGCATGCAGGGCGAGCGAGATCGCGAGGCCGTGATAGATCGTGAAGCGCGTCTTGGCTACATTCGCCGGCAGGATCGCCGCTTGCAGCGTCATCATGGCGTCTCCTATTTGCCTCCGGCCTTGGTCTGAACCGAGACCCTGGTGAAATTCGATTTTTTCAGAACGTCGGCGACATCGATGAAAGTCTGGAACGTGATGGCTTTGTCGGCGCGAATGAGAAAGGCGGTCTCCGGCGCCAGGCCCGCGAGACGGCCCGGCAGCTCCTCCTTCGTCGCCGCCTTGCCGTCGAGATAGATGCCCCCGTCAGCAGTGAGCTCGATCGTCTTGTCTTTCTGCTTTTCGACCTGCGACTGCGTGGCGTGCGGCAGCGAAACGGGAATACGCCCCGTCGCGATGAAATTCGCCGTCGTCAGCACCATCGTGAGCAACACCAGCATGACGTCGACCAATGGAATGACGTTGAGCGTCTCGAAAGGCTTCTCATCCATTGGCGATCTCCCATTTCAGCATCAGCACTTTCGCTTTTCGCTGAAGGGCGTTGTAGGAGACGACCGAGAGCAGCGCGACGACGAGGCCGATCGCCGTCGCCTTGAGGGCGAGCGCGAGGCCGGCCATGATCTTGCTCGCATCGGCCGAGGCGTCGAGGCCCATATTGTAGAAGGTGAGCATGATGCCGAGCACCGTGCCGAGCAAGCCGATATAGGGAGCGTTGGA
>NZ_DATBQF010000039.1:0-4050 GCF_036560965.1 Methylosinus sp.
GCAGCCGCGCGAAAACATTCGCGGCGCCTCGGTCGGACATGCGCATGACCTTGCCGATGCTGAGAGATCGCGCGGCGGCGGACAGGAGGAAATGCCGAGCCATGGCGCCTTCGCCAGAGAGAACATAATAAGAACACTCTCGGCGAGCTCGCGACCGATGTCAAGCGACGGTGGCGGTTGCTACATAAGACCGGGCATTTCTGTGAATCGGCTCGACGCCTTGACCCCCAATCGGCAAGGGGTCACAAAACCAAGCCGTTGCCTGGTCCTATATATTCTTGTGGCCTCCACGCCGATTGGGGGTCAACGTGGCGCGCCGAATGACAGACCGCTTGCACCAGGGCGTGCAAGCCGGCGATCTTCCGCCAGACACGGACATCACCATGCTGGCCAGTTACTTCGGAACGGTCTTCCGCGGCATGGCGGTCCAAGCCCGCGACGGTAAATCCCGGGACCACCTCCTGGGGTTGGCGAGGATCGCCATGCGAGTCTGGCCGGCGTAGCGGGGGAGCATGAGGAGCGCCTTTCAGCTCGAGGCGTTCGAGCAGCAGCGGAATGGCGACGATCTCGTTACTCATCTTGTCGACCGCTTCCTGGTCGAGCACGAGGCGTTGGCGCGACGCCCAGGCGGAAACCAGATGTAGCGGCGAGCCGCGGCCGCGCAATGAGCCAAGCTCGACGATACCGGCGATGTTCGCGCAGCAATAGTTCCAGCGGGATTCAGAGGCAGAGCGGAGCATCGAACAATACGGAGTCAATGATCGCTTCCGAGCGGTGGGGGCCATTCCAGGTAATATCGCTCCTCGTGTCGAGCGAGTATGCCTGTCTCCCGCCGTTCGCACCAGAGCCGTTTTGACCGCGTCGACGGCACGCATTGCCGCGATGCGACATCGTTCGACGAATGGCAGAACCAAGGTAACGCCATCTTGCGGAGCGTGCGCGGCGACGTCACATCGATAGGTGGGATAAGTCTCTCGGCGTCGCGTTCGGTCTGCTTGGCTGCTTATAGGGGCTGGGTGAAAAGCCGAACGCCGCCAGATTGCGTCCTACGGCGATGCAGATCGGATGCAATGTCGCCAATAGGCAGCGCGTTCGCCGAAACATCGAGACGGCGCGCAACGCCGAGAGTGGGAATTTCCTTCTGACGCTGCGTATTGTGGCCAGGGAGCCTGGAACCGTTCCAACCGACCGGGCGTGACGCGAGCCTACCCACCGTCCTGGTTCAAAGGGCGGCTGGTCTCGCTTCAGGACCGCTGGAAGGAGCTCAACTCCCCGCAGGTATCGGACCAGATGACGCTGGTCTTTTGATCGACCGATCCAAGGAGCCGGACGCGTGGCCCGCATATCCGGTTCTGTGAGAGGCGCGGCGGAGAAATCCCCGCGCCTACTCGACGCCTTCGGGGAATCATCCGAACGCGCCAAGCTGCTCGTCGAGCAGCTCGGACTGGCGATCGAGGATCTGGAAGAAGCGCAAGGAGCCGAAGAGGCGAAGGCCGATCTCGCCGCATGCGCCAGCTCGCGTTCATTCACTAACCACACGCGCAATGAAATCCAACATGACCGCGTTGAAGGTCGCCGGCCGCTGAAGCGGCGCGAAATGACTGACCTCCGGCAATACCTGTAGGGTCGCATCGCGTAGCGCGAGCGCCAAGTATGCCATGTGCTCGAGCTTGATGAACTCGTCGCGCTCCCCGATGACGACCAATACCGGCACGTTGATGCGTCCTAGATCGTCGGCCGTGTACTCGGGCTGCGTCCGTTGCATCGCCTCCAGCGCCTCTGACATCGCCTTAAAACCATCGGGCGTCGGGGACAGGGCGGTGTAGTCGTCGACGTGGCGTTGGAATATCCGACCAATGACCGGAGTGAACTCGAAGGGCTTGGTCCCGCTCGAATCCACGTTGCAGGCGAAGAACAGAATACCGTTTACACGGTCTGGCGTTCCCTCGGCCAAGGCAAGGGCGGTATCCGCCCCGTCGCTCCAGCCGATGAATACGGCCCGATCGATCTCCAGACGATCCATGACCGCGCGAACGTCCGCAGCCATCCTATAGTAACTATAGGGCCGATCATCTCGGCCGCTTCGTCCTTGGCCTCTGCTGTCGACCACGACGGTGCGGTAGCCGGCGGCCAGGAGGGCCGGCACCTGGTAGCTCCAGTTACCACTGTTACCGAGACCGCCGTGGAGCAGAATGACTGTCCGCCCCGAGCCTGCCACGGCGAACCAAATACGCGCCTGATCGTGTGTGACGAAGTCCTCTATCATGGTCGCAGGGAGATCAGGCAGCCCGTGTTCCTCAAGGTAGGTCAGGTCGTCGTCCCGAAATGTCATGAGATGTTCCTGCATCCTCTTGCTGCGGATTCCGACTAAGCCGGTCGCCTTCAAGTCGGCGTACCCGGCCGGCCTAAAGCGGAATCCGCACTCTTGCACCGAACCGCTTCAAGAACCGATGACATCTCCGCCGTTGAAATGGCCGTAACTGCCAGCCGTCCTGGCGGTGCAGGCGCAGCAAGCCGCGAATAGCGTGGAGCTGCGCGTCGTAGTCTGGCGAGCCCAAGCCAAACGATGCGAGGCCCCCATGCCGTCTGGCTCTATTTTCGCTTCCCACTCAGCCTGCGGCTCGTAGAGGAAATGCCGCTCGAACGCAGGATAGTCGTCATATCGATCAACGGCGAGAGACGCTACAGAGCTGGCCTCGCTTATTTGGACAGCGCCCCGCGAAAATAAGGTGGATTCCTGCCGGGGTTTACCGAACGCGGGGCGTTTCGATTTTGTCGCAGCGGCGGGAGGGCTTTAGCCCGACCAGAGCTGCGACAAAATCGAAGGCGACGGTCATGCGGCCATCGCAGTTTCCTGTTTGCCGAAGTAGGCCTCGTCAGGCGTGCGCGCGTCAAGGCTCGAATGTGGGCGTCCCTCGTTGTAAAACGCCAGATATCGGCCGATCGAAGCACGCGCCTCGGACACGCTGTCGTAGCCTTTCAGATAGTCGAGTAGCGCGGGGGAATCGCACCCCCACGCCCTCCGAGGTAGGGTCGGGGACTGGCGCGCCGGTGTCGATCAGCTCGCGATCGAACCACGTTTCCAGCCCCCGCCACGTCGAACGCAGCATGCGGTTTTCCCGCACTACGCTCTCCTGTCTGTTTCGCCTCGAGGGTTATGGGACCTATCGTGCCGGGGCGACTTTCGAAGCAGGCCTTACAACTCGGTAGCCGTTGAAGAGCTTCAGAGTCTCATACAGCCAACTCCTACTCCACCGCGTCCAGCCGAAGCCCTGTCGATTCCGGGCTCTCATCATGTGGCGCCTAATCTTCTTTTCAACCCAGTCTTTCACCAATCCGAAGCACTTGCTGGCGTGCCCCACCGCGAAGTAATTCACCCAGCCGCGCAGCACCGGGTTGATCAACCTGACGATCCGATCAACCGGTTGCGATTGGTGGCGGCGGAACACAGCCTTCAGCGTCCGTAGCAGAGCTGTTCGCTTTTTGAGTTTAGGCGTGTAGTGAGCACGCCATACACCTCGCAGACTGCGCATGCGGCGGAAATCGAACCCCAGGAAGCCGAAACTTTCGCCTCGACATAGATCCACGATTCGACTCTTCTCTTCGTTGACTTCGACCTGTAGTTTGGCGAGCTCTTGCCTTAACCGCTTCTCCACCGCTGCCATCAGCCAGTCATGTCGCGGGTGAGCGTCGATCAAGATCACCAGGTCTTCCGCGAATCTCGCGTATTCGACATAGGTGTACTTGCCGTAACGCGTGACCTCTTTCGCGCGCTCCAGCATCTTATCAACCTCGGTGAGGTAGATGTTGCTGAGCAGCGGCGAAACGACCCCGCCTTGCGGAACGCCTCGCTTTCCGTTGGCTTTGAGCATGACCTTCAGCAGGCGCATCACGTCGACATCATTCACGCTGTCGATTTCCGCCGAAATTTGACCCAGGATTTCCGTTGAGAACTGACCCGGGTTGAAGATGGCTTGCGGGTCAGTCGGTCGTCAAGTTTTGGTCTTCTCCTTTGCAGGTTTGTCCGCCTTCGCCGAGCTGTCCTTGAAC